>DASCOW010000219.1:0-2613 GCA_036012205.1 Verrucomicrobiota bacterium | reverse complement strand
CGGCATCTCCAACAGCGGCTTGAGTAACGTGAAATCCAGCGACCGGTTACGGTCATTATCGTGGCTCGGATTGCCAGCCCAACACAACCCGACCCTCAGTCTATCACTTGCGGCGAACTTGGTTGCCTGCCCGGCATGGAGGTACGGCATATCATTCGGTATGGATGGAGGCTCAGTGCAAAACACATCAGGCAAGTCCAGCAATGATGATTGGTAATCTACCTCGGGCAATGACTCACCTCTAGTTAAGACAGCGGACGCCCCTGCCACTGTTTCAAAAAGACGCACCAGTTCGGGCTGGATTTCAAGCACCACCTCCGCTCCCATCTCCGCCGCCCACGGGACAAAACGGACGAATTGAATCGCATCCCCGAAGCCCTGCTCATCCCACAATAAAATCGTTTTCCCTGTCAGTGATTGCCCCCTCCATTCTGGTATGAGCTGATGCCGCTTGGCTCCCTTCAACGACCCGGTACCCCAGCGCCAGCGGTTCTCATGCCATCCCTCGCGGTAGTCGCCGTTGAGCAACAACGCGTGAGCCAAGTCACGATGCGCCTCAGCGAATTCGGAGTGTTCCGCTATCGTCTCGCGGAGCAACTGGATTGCCTCTGGCACTTGGCCTAGTTCTCGCATCGTGTTGGCCAGGCTCACTTTCAACTCTCTGTTTTCCGAGACTGCCTCTGTACCGCGCCGAAACGTTTCCACCGCTTGGGCAAGTTCTCGCAATCCCCGCAAAGCGTTCCCCTTGGCAAGCCAAGCCGACGAGTTGCCAGCGTCCAGATGGATCGCCCTTTCGCCAGTTTCCAGCGCTTCCTTATAGCGGCCCAACTGTTTCAATGCGTGGGACAGGTTGATCCATGCCTCGGTGAACTCCGGTTGAGTCCCGATGGCTGCCCGGTATGCCGTGACTGCAGCCTCAACTGATCCGGTCTGCTGTTGGACCAGTCCAGCGTTGTAATTCACCACGGGATTATCAGATACAAGCGCACGCGCTTCGTCAAACAATCGCAGCGCGGCGTTACTTTCTCCGGCTTTGGCCCGTTCGATCCCCTGCTGCAGCAGCGCGTTGGCTCTGTCCTCTTTCGTCACGGGCCATTTGTCCCACCGCCCGACCCCCTGCCGCAACGGTTTTCTCGTGCCAAACGAAAACTTACCCTCGGCGCCAATCTCGTCTACGCTGCGTGCGCATGATTCGGAATATCATTTTCGATTGGTCGGGCACGCTGGTGAACGACCTGCCCGGTGTCTGGAAAGCGACTAACCACGTCCTCGAACAGGCCGGTGTCGCGACACTTTCTCTGGATGAATTTCGAGCCGAGTTCGAGTTACCGTTCACCGGCTTCTACGATCGATTCACGCCGGACATCCCGCTCGAAACTTTGGAGAGTTGGTTTCACAGCAGCTTCCGCGAAGTGTGCGGCGATGTCATAGCCCTGCCACACTCGAATGATTTCCTGGAGTTCTGCAACTCCAAAAAAATTCGCTGCTTCATTCTCAGCACTGTCAATCCCGAGTACTTCGCCGTGCAGGCCGCCAACGCCCGGATGGATGGATACTTCGATCAACTCTACCTTGGTGTCTGGGACAAACGCAAAAAAATCCACGAGATCATCCAAGAGAACAACCTAAAGCAGGACGAAACGCTGTACATCGGCGATATGCAGCACGATGTGGAGACTGCACACCACGGCGGCGTCCACTCCTGCGCTCTGCTCACCGGCTACAACACTCTCAATCAACTGCGAGCGAGCAGGCCCAGCGTCATCACTGCAAACCTCCACGAACTCAAAACCTTACTGCAGATCAACAACCTCTCCCTGCCAGACAACCCTAGCCAAGAGACGTGTGGCCAGCGCCCCATCTCCACTGTTGGCGCGCTCATTTACAACTCGCTTGACCAAGTGCTGCTGGTGCGCACCGATAAGTGGTCCGGCAAATGGGGCATTCCAGGCGGCAAAATCGAATACGGCGAGTCATCCGAGGACGCCCTCCGCCGCGAGATCGCCGAGGAAACAAATCTTGAGATCACTGAAATTGAGTTCGCGATCGCGCAGGACTGCATCAACTCGAAGGAGTTTTACCGACCCGAACATTTCATCCTAATCAACTACATCTGCAGACTCTCCAGCGAGCCTGACGTGACTCTTAACGAGGAAGCGCAGGCGTTTTGCTGGACAAGCGAAACCGAGGCACTACAACTCAACCTAAACCGACCCACCCGCACACTGCTCGACACCGTCATGGCACGGGCAACGGTTCCTGCCGATGCCTGATCGAATCACCATCAAGGATTTGGAGGTTCAGTTTCACGTCGGCGTCCCGGACGAGGAACGGGCGACCCCTCAAAGACTACTGCTCACCATTGAAATGACCCACGACCTCGGCCCAAGCGGGGCGTCCGACTCGTTGACCGAGACGATCGATTATCACGCCGTCTGCCAAGCGGTCATCGCGCTTGGCCAAACGCGACGATGGAAACTGATCGAGGCATTGGCCGACGATGTCTGCGAACTGGTGCTCGACAAGTTCAAGCCAAGCACCGTACGGATTGTGATCAAAAAACACATCCTGCCTAGCACACGCTGGGTCAGCGTCGATATGACGCGGCCAGCG
>DASCOW010000218.1:0-1953 GCA_036012205.1 Verrucomicrobiota bacterium | reverse complement strand
AAGGTGGACAACGCCTTTGCCTGTTATCAACTTGTCGATGGGACAAGTGGCACGCCGTTTGGCCAAGCGCGTTGGGTTGGAAATGTCGAGTCGACGGCCAAGCGTACTTTGTCGTTCCCGAACTCCAATGGCATCAAGGGATTGCAATGCATCGTGGACATCGACGATGCGTTGCAGCTTGGTGTCAAACAGGCCGGCATAAACGTCACCGTCGATCAATTGGTGGACTGGGGTGCTGACTCCGGTCGCTACTCCCGGCAGGTGGACGGCAAGACAGTCTGGTTTCGCACCGGATATGTCTCCCGCTTGGACTCGCAACTCAAACGGTTCACCGATGCTGGAATCGAGAGTTCGTTGGTCATCTACAATCGGGTGCCGGGTTCGCGCAACGGGAGCCCGTTAATTCATCCTGATACCGATTTGGCCAAGTCGCCATTCCATGTTGCGGCATTCAACTTGGCCACTACGGAGGGGGTGAGGACGTACCGTGCGGCCATTGAGTTTCTTGCGGATCGTTATTCCAATCCGGAGAGGAAACACGGCTTGGCCAAGCGCTTCATCATCGGTAACGAACTGCAGTCGCACTGGTACTGGTACAATCTGGGAGAGATGCCTAGACAGCAAGTTGTCGAGGACTACCACAAGGCACTGAGAGTGGCCCATCTGGCCGCGCATGGTGTTCATCCTGGGATACAGCTGTACATCTCGCTCGACCATCACTGGTCGGCGCGGGTGAGTGAAAACTCGCTGCACAGCATGTCGGGGAAATATTTCATTGATACACTCAATGCAATTGTAAAGGCCGGTGGCAATTTTGACTGGCACGTTGCGTTTCACCCCTATCCTGAAAATCTTTTCGATCCGAGAACATGGGAGGACACATCCGCTACTTCATCGTTTGACACTAAAAAAATCACCTTCAAAAACATCGAGTTGCTGCCGGCCTATCTTCGGCAGGAGCAGTTTCTTTACAACGGCAAACAACGGCGAATCATCCTCTCCGAGCAAGGTTTCCATTCGGTCGACGGTGAAGCCGGCGAACGCGACCAAGCGGCCGCTTATGCCTACGCTTACTATCGCGTGCAGCACATCGAGGGGATCGATGCCTTCATTTTGCATCGCCATGTTGACCATCCGGGGGAAGGTGGTTTGCGGCTTGGCCTGCGGAGCAGTCGCGATGGCGGAGAGCGGTCCATCTACGAGGTGTTCCGCCGGGCCGACACGGCAGAATGGCTCGAGGCGTTCAAATTCGCCCTGCCGGTTATCGGCGTGAAATCTTGGCCGGAAACGCTGCCGAAGTGAAGGCGTTGTTACCACCCTGTCTCTCCATCGGGACGCTAGGCCCAGCTACGCTGCTCTTGTTTTTCGTGCTTTCCAGTTTGCTGACGCTGGCCTCGCGCCCGTTGGATCCGATCGCCACAAAGCTGGAGCCGACTCGTAAACTGCTTTACAAGGCAGTCGGTGAGCGCGAACTGCGGTTGCACATCTTTGAGCCGGAAGGGCATCAGACCAGCGACCGGAGGCCGGTGTTTGTTGCCATCCACGGAGGCGGTTGGTCTGGCGGCGCGGCGCGCAAGTTTTACCCTTTCGCCGACTACTTCGCAAAGCAGGGCATGGTGGGGGTCAGTCTCGAATACCGGTTACTTGACCGGATGGCTGGCTCGACGGTGTTCGACTGTGTGCGTGATGGACGATCAGCGGTGCGTTACCTACGGCAACATGCGCGCGAGTTGGGCATCGATCCAAATCGCATCGTGGTTGCAGGTGGTTCGGCGGGGGCGCATGTGGCGGCGGGTACGGCGTTGTTTAAGGAGGTAAATGACGCCGCCGACAACCTCGAGATTTCCAGCATGCCCAATGCACTTGTGCTATTTTATCCCGTCATCGACACCTCTGCCGCAGGGTATGGCCAGAAGAAAATCGGCGATCGGTGGCGCGAACTTTCCCCCTTGC
>DASCOW010000217.1:0-4828 GCA_036012205.1 Verrucomicrobiota bacterium | reverse complement strand
AAAAAATACTCCGTCTCCACCGCTTGGCCAAGCTGCCGCAGACCATTGGCCAATGCCTTGGTTTGCATGTGGACGCGTGCGCCGAGCTGCCGCAGCCCGTCGGGGCCGTGATACACGGCGTACATCGAGGCGATGTTGGCCAGCAGCGCCTGCGCGGTGCAGATGTTGCTCGTGGCCTTGTCACGGCGTATGTGCTGCTCGCGTGTCTGCAATGCAAGCCGTAGGGCGGGTCGGCCATTCGCGTCCCTAGAGACGCCGACGATGCGGCCTGGTAGTCGTCTCTTGTGCTTGTCGCTTGTGGCGATGAACGCCGCATGCGGGCCGCCGTAGCCCATCGGCACGCCGAAGCGTTGTGCGCTGCCGATGGCGACGTCCGCGCCGAGTTCGCCGGGTGGCTTGATCTGAGTGAGAGCCAGCAGATCGGTCGCGACGATGGCCAGTGCGTCGTTCTCATGGGCGCGTTCGATGAACGCGCTCGGATCGGCCAGCGTGCCATCGGTGGCTGGGAATTGGAGTACCACGGCGAACACCGGCGTGCTGAAGTCGAACTCGTCCGGATCGCCGGTGACGATCTCGATGTCGATCGCCTCGGCGCGGGTGCGCAGCACGGAGATCGTCTGTGGATGGCAGCTGTCCGATACGAACACGGCGTTAGCCTTGTTGCGCGACTGGATGTTGCGGCACATCGTGACCGCCTCGGCGGCGGCGGTGGCCTCGTCGAGCAGCGACGCGTTGGCGATCTCCATGCCGGAGAGGTCACAGACCATCGTCTGGAAATTGAGTAGCGCCTCGAGGCGGCCCTGCGAGATTTCTGCCTGGTACGGTGTGTACTGTGTGTACCAGCCAGGATTCTCAAGCAGATTGCGCTGGATCACAGACGGGGTGATGCAGTCGTGGTAGCCCATGCCGATGTAGGAGCGCCAAACCTGATTTTCGCCAGCCAGTCGACGAAGCGACTGGAGTGCCTCCGTTTCACTCTGGGCGGTGGGGAGTTTGGGTGGCTCGGCGAGGCGGATACTGCTCGGCGTTCCGGTGTTGATCATCGCGTCGAGCGACTCGTGGCCAAGCACTGCAAGCATCGCCCTGATGTCGTCCTGCCTCGGGCCGATGTGCCGGTCCACGAATCGGTCCGGGTGCTGAGTCAAACAGTCATTGTCGTTTTTCAAAATTTCTCGGAGGGAAGTGTGCTGTCGCCCTGCAACCAATGTACGGGACAACGCAAACCCTCCCAAGCGAGATTCCCGAATTGTGAATAAAATGTCGTCTTACGGCTTGGTGGCGCGCTTGAGAACGAGGACGCAGCGGAAGCCGTAGTCCTCGGTCGCCACCTTGGGTGTGACGATAAGTTCGCGATCGGGTGCGAGCTGATCGGGTGGGTCGTCGAGCCAGCCGCCGCCACGCAGGATGCGGCCGACGCCCTCCTCACTTGGCCAGGCGGTGCACCATTCCCACACGTTGCCGCGCAGGTCGTGCAGGCCAAGCGCGTTGCCGGGGAACGAGCCGACTGGGCTGGTGCGGGCAAAGCTGTCGGTGCTTAGCTTGGGACCGAAATTGCCGCTATCGGTTTGCTCCGCTTGACCAAGCGCCGCGGTCCATTCGCTCGAGGTTGGTAGGCGGTAGCCCTCGTTGGCGGTGAGCAGGCCGTTGGATCGTTCGCGTCGGCTGAGCCACGCGCAAAAGGTCTGGGCGTCTTCCCAATGGACGTTGACGGCGGGGTGGCGGTCGGTGCCCTGAAACCAGGCGGCCTGCCAGCCATTGGTGGTGGCGTTGGCAAAGGCGGCGTAGTCGGCAACGCGCGTTTCCCAGACGCCAATCCAGGCGTCGCTGTCGGGCAGTTGTACGAACTGCATGCCGAGACTGTTGACGAAAAATCGGTGCTGGTTGATCTCGTGAAAACCGGGCTTGGCCGCCGGGTCGCCGCCGCAACCGGCGAGCAGCCAAGCCACCGTCAACAGCGTAAGCGCTTGGCCAAGCAGAGATCGGTGTCGGGTGGGTTCAGGCATGGCGTTGGGCGTCGAGCAGTTTCTGGCTGCGGCGCCGCGATGGCACGGCGAGGGCGGTTTGCCGGGTCAGTTGCTTGATCTCGGATCGGTTGACCTTGATGCGGTGTTCGGCGTCGAGCACGTTTTGGCTGCGCAACAGCGTAAGCGTTCGTTGGCCGATGAGCACTGGCAGCGTGCTGGCGGTGCGCAGGCGAAATTGCCGGTACGGCAGCAGGCCGATGTACTCGACAGCGGCGTCGAGATGCCCGGTGGCCTTGTCTAGGTAGCTGTTGTAGACAGGTCGGAACCGCTCGATGGTATCTGCTGCGAGCAGGTCGCGCGGTGCAAGGTCGTGTTCGGCCAGCACGGCGCTGGGCAGATAGCAGCGGCCGGTGCGCAGGTCGGCCGGGAGGTCGCGCAGGATGTTGACCAGTTGCAGCCCCTTGCCGAAGCGCACGCCGGTCTCGAGCAGACGCGCCTCGGTGGCGGCATCGGCCTCGAACAGGTGCGCCAGCGACAGATGCGTCCAGAATTCGCCGACACAACCGGCGACGCGGTAGGTGTAGTCGTCGAGTTCCTCCTCACGTACCAGCGGGATGATCGTGTCGCCGGTGGCGTAGGCGAAGCGATGGAGGTCGAGCATTTGTCCGCCAGTGATCGTGTCGAGCACCTGTCGGATGCGCTGCCGGTCGGCGTCGGGAAACTGCTCTAGATATGTGACCGGCGCTGCGGCGTTCTCGAGCAGTTTCGCCTCGGCGGGATCGCGCTGGAGCCGGGCAAGAATCGTGAGGTTGGGCAGCGTACTGGTGCGGCCCTGGATACGTTCGTTGAATTGCTCGAGCGCGTGCAGTCGTTGGTCGGTGGGGCCGCCTTTCGAGTCGGCGACGGTGTCGGCGATGCGAGCGAGGAGGTAGCCCAAGCCAATCTGCGGCCGGACGCGCGGTGGCAGCGCCTTGAGGGTAAGGTAAAACGAGCGGGAAGTTTCCTTGAGCAGCGAGTCGATGGCTTGGTTGATCAGCTTGGACATGGCTCGCTCGCTGTTGTCGCCGCGTTAACCGGCGAACAGCCAGTAGCCGCCGATGAGCAGCGAGGCGGTGCAGCAGGCCAATCCAAATCCGTGGCTGAACTGCGGGCTGCCGCTGGCCAAGCGCTTGGCCAAACGGCCCAGCCCGGCGGAAAACAGAGTCATCGCCGCAACCGTGGCCAGCGCGTAGGCCGTGAGGTAAAGGGCGACGCCGGCGAAGCTGGCGATGGCCAGTGTCGGCAGTACCACCCAGAGGTGCGTGCCGCCTGCGGTGCCGTGGAGCAGGCCGATGCCCAGCGCGGCGTGCGAGTGTCTGGCGTGCGAGTGCGCCTGTCCGAGGTGCGCGTGGATGTGCGAGTGGCTAATACCGAAGTGATCGTGCTCGTGGGTGTGCACGCGGTGCCGCAGCAGGGAGCGCATGCCCACCGCGCCAACGGCGATCAACATCACGCCGACGAGTTGCTCCGCTCCGCTGGAGAGCCATTCGGCGGCGGCGGTGCCTTTGAGCAGCCAGACGAGCAGGCCGATCAATGCGATGCCGCCGGCGTGGCCAAGGCCCCAGTGCAGGCCGAGCCGCCAAGTGGCCTGCGGTTCGCGGCGCGCGGCGAAGGGCGCCAGAGCGGCCAAGTGATCCGCCCCGCTGATCACGTGTGCGAATCCCGCCGCAAAACCGATGAATAAAAGCTCCATGCCCTTGAACGGGAAAACTATTTAGCAGAGGCGGCCTGAGTGTGAAAGCGCAAAGGTACGCGGATTCACTTCGCGCCGGTGCCAATGAAAACGACCGGGATGGTGCGAAGTAGGATTTTGATGTCGAGCCAGAGCGACCAGTTGTCGATGTACTCGAGGTCGAGTCGCACCCAGTCGGAGAATTCCTTGACCTCATTGCGGCCACTGATCTGCCAGAGGCAGGTAAGGCCCGGTTTGACGCTGAGGCGGCGGCGGTGGGAGAGATCCTCGAAGCGCTTGGTCTCGTCCACCGGTAGCGGCCGCGGGCCGACGAGGCTCATCTCTCCCCGGACAACGTTGAGCAACTGGGGCAGCTCGTCGAGGCTGAACCGCCGCAGGAATCGGCCGATCGGTGTGATGCGGGGATCCTCAGCGACCTTGAACACTGGACCACTCATCTCGTTCATGGCGGCCAACTCGTGCTTGCGCTGATCGGCGTTGGTGGCCATTGAGCGGAACTTGTACATAGTGAACGGGCGGCCGTTGATGCCGCTCCGTTTTTGCTGGAACAGGATCGAACCGGGCGAGGTGAACTTCACTGCCAGTGCGCACAGCAGCATGACTGGCGAGAGCAGCACGAGCATGGCCATTGCGCCGGTGAAGTCGATTGCCTGCTTGGCCAAGCCCTGGAGCGAGGCGGCCGGCGTGGAGTGAAACACCAGCAGGGGGACACCGTGAAAATCGTCAACTGCGGTGCGGGCGATTTGCGTGTTAAAAAAATCGGCGGCAAGCCACACCTCGACGCCCTCGAGTTCGCAGGCGTTGATGACCTGCTCGATCCGGGTAAACTTGGTGTGGCCGGCGTTAATGAGGACGACATTGGCGGAACACTCGTGCATCTGACGCAGGAGGCTCTCGATCGATTCGTGGTCGATGTTGAACTGCAGCACAACGCGGTAGCTCGTGTCGTTGGCATCGTCTATGCGGGCGAGCATTTGCTGCGTTTCCTCCGGCGAGCCGAGCAGGATGATTCGTTTCTGCAGATCGGCACGGGTCATCCGGCGGCGTTGCCAGCGAAGCAAGCCTTCCTCCTTGCCCCAAGCCAACACGATGCTGAGCAGGGCAAAGATCAGGAACACCGAGCGGGTGAGCT
>DASCOW010000216.1:0-1493 GCA_036012205.1 Verrucomicrobiota bacterium | reverse complement strand
CCAACATCGCCTCGATGTACGCCGTGTATCACGGCCCCGACGGGCTGCGGCAGCTCGGCGCACGCGTCCACATGCAAACCAAGGCATTGGCCAATGGTCTGCGGCAGCTTGGCCAAGCGGTGGAGACGGAGTATTTTTTTGACACGATCACCGTCGCGCTTGGCCAGGCGGCGGACACCGTGATCGCCGAGGCGGAGAAACGGCGGATCAACCTTCGGCAACTCGGCAGCGGACGGGTCGGCATCGCGCTCGACGAGACGGTGACGGCGACAGACTTGGCCGACCTGCTGGCGATCTTCAACGACGGCCAGGATCCCGACTTCGAGTTGGCTACCGGGAAGGAGGCTGCCATCCCCGAGGCGCTGCGGCGCACTTCTGAATTTCTCACGCACCCGGTTTTTAGTCAGCACCACTCAGAAACGGAGATGCTGCGCTACCTCAAGAAACTGGAGACACGCGACCTGTCACTCACGACGTCGATGATCCCGCTTGGCTCGTGCACAATGAAGCTCAACGCCGCCGCCGAGATGTTTCCGATCAGCTGGCCAAGCTTTGCCGCGCTGCATCCGTTCGTGCCGATTGCCCAAGCGCAGGGCTATGAAAAACTTTTTGAGCAACTGGAAAATTGGCTGGTGGCGATCACCGGCTTCGACGCCGTGTCGCTACAGCCCAACGCCGGTTCCCAGGGAGAGTTCGCTGGATTGCTAACGATCCGGCGCTACCACGAGAGCCGTGGCGAAGAGCGGCGCAACGTCTGTCTGATACCGATGTCGGCGCACGGCACCAACCCAGCCAGCGCCGTGATGGCCGGGATGAAAGTCGTACCGGTAACGTGCGGCCAATCCGCAGCCAACGGCGACATCGACCTCGACGACCTCCGCGCCCGCGCCGCGGAACACCGGGAAACCCTCGCAGCTATCATGGTGACCTACCCGTCCACCAACGGCATATTCGAGCGGGGCATCCGTGAGATATGCTCAATCGTCCACGAGCACGGCGGACAGGTGTACATGGACGGCGCGAACCTGAACGCGCAGATCGGCCTCACCAACCCCGGCAACGTCGGCGCGGATGTCTGCCACCTGAATTTGCACAAGACCTTTAGCATTCCGCACGGAGGGGGTGGCCCGGGTATCGGACCGATCGGAGTCGCGTCGCATCTTGCGCCGTTTCTGCCGGGCGATCCTCTGGAGGAAAATGGCGGCGCGATTGCAGCAGCGCCCTGGGGCAGCGCGGGCATACTTCCAATCTCGTGGATGTACATAGCGATGATGGGTGCCGACGGACTAACCGAAGCCACGCGCGTCGCCATCCTCAATGCGAACTACATCGCCCATCGGCTCGCCGACACGTTCCCGATTTTGTACCGGGGCAAGAACGGCCTCGTGGCTCACGAGTGTATCGTTGATTTGCGTCAGTTCGAAAAAGTCACCGTCGAAGACGTAGCCAAACGGCTGATGGATTATGGCTTTCACGCCCCGACGATCTCGTGG
>DASCOW010000215.1:0-5702 GCA_036012205.1 Verrucomicrobiota bacterium | reverse complement strand
CAACGGAGTGGCATGCAGTGCAGCTTGCCAGTGGCAGTTGGAAAACTTTTCGCCCGTTCGCTGCGTCGCCGCGTTCGAGGGCTTCTTTTGTAAGTGTGGCAACAAGCTCAGGGCTGTAAGTTGGCATGGCAACTTGTTGGCCAAGCGCTCGGTCGACAGCGCCGATCAGCCTGGTGTCGCTGCGGCCCGCGGCGTTGAGCCAGCGGCGAATCAGCTTGGCTCTGTCGGGTGAAATCTTCGCCTGGTTAAGCGCACCTGCAAGTGCATCGGCGCCTTCGTTGCGTTTAAGGATCGCGGCCAGGATGGTGCCAAGTTCAATTTCGTTTACCTTGGTCAATAGTTCTGCGGAAAGTTTGGCGGCGTTCGGAAGATCAAGCTTGGCCAAGCCGGAAATGGCGGCGGCACGAACCGGTGCCGGTTCCGTTAAAACGGCGAGGCGGTAGAGAGACGCAATGGCCTTGTCACCGCCCAATTGGCCAAGTGCTTTGGTGGCTGCCAAGCGAACGTTGGCTGGTTCATTTTGGTCGGTTGCTTCGGTGAGGATATAATGCTTGAATGAGTTAATTTTCCAGAGCCCGGCGAGTTGAATTGCCTCGGCACGAACGAGTTCGTTTCGATTTCGGATAGCAGTGGAAAGTTGCTTTTCGGCATTCGGCGGGGGTTGGAGGTTGTGTTTTTGAACCGATTCAGATAGAGTTCGCAAAACATCAGGTAGAGTATTCGCGCTTTTCAAGACCAGTTGTGCATCGTTGGTATTGCCTGTCTGAGCAAGTAGCGCAAACAGGGCTTGCTGCTGTTTAATGGGAAGTTTTGGGTTGTCGATTTGTTGGCGAACAAGCACTGCAATATCGTTACCTCCATAAACTTTCAGCACGGCCTGCAGGTGCTCGGTGTTTGCAAATGTTAGGTCTCCCGATAGAAGGGCAGGACGCCAGTGATTGGCGAGGGCATGCACGGTTTGCTTGAAAGCAAACTTCACGAAGCGATCGCTTTCGTTGGCTCCGGCGTGTGCGGCGACCAAGATGGATTTCGGTTGGCGGACATCGCTGGCAGCAACGACTGCCTCTAGTCGCACTCGGATGTGTTCATCGCGTGCGCTTCGGCCGAGAATGGCGAGCGGGTCATCCAGGCGATCGTGCCACCGACCAGCAACGCGGGTGGCGTAGGCACGGGCGCGGTAATCTTTTGCATCGAGCAGGCGCTCAAGCAACCGGCGGTTGATGATTTCGTGTGATTCGAATACGCCGATGGCTTCGAATAGTTTGTGTTCCAAGTCGGGATCGCTTGGTTTCAGGCCATCAATCCATTTCTGAGTGGCGGCTGTGGCGTCAGCCTTGGGTAAATCCATAAGGCGCAGCTTGGCTTGCCGCCTTGTCCAGCGACGAGGGGCAGCGAGTTGTTCTGCAAGTTGGCTAGCGTTCATTTTTGCCAACTGTGGAATCATTGCCAGGGGTCTTCCCTTTGTGGTTATACGCCAGATGCGGCCGTGATTCTTGTCCCGATTTGGATGGCGAAATGACGCCTGATAGTGCCCGATGATGGGGTTGAACCAGTCGGCGATATAGAGTGAACCGTCGGGACCAATGCTGGCGTCGACGGGACGGAACGCGTTGTGGGATGAGGTGAGGATCGGCTCGAGTGTTTCAAGCTTGTGACCGGCGCCATCGACAATTGGGCGGAGACGGCCGACATTGCGGGCGAAGTACCCGGCGATAATGAAGTCGCCTTGAAATTCATCTGGCATGTGTGGTGAGTCGACGATCTCAATAATCATCGATTTAATCTTGGTGCCGCCGATCTGCATGGCGCCGCCCCAATAGCCGCTGGAGATATGTTCGGTGGAAACCAGGCCGGGCAGGAGTTCGCTGATGGTGTTGCCGTTGCTCTTGATGAATGGCTCGCCCCAATCGCCAAAGGCGAACCCCCACGGGTTACCGCCGCCGGAGGTGCGGCGATGGGCGTGAAGTTGGCGACGCAGGGGGCGGAGTCGCCATGAGCCGTGTTCATCGAGTCGGCGAATGCCCCAGGGAGTCTGTACTCGGGAAAAACAATGGAGGCCTTGGCTGAAATACAGTTCGCCACCTGGGCTCCATGCGAAGGAGTTGATGTTTTGATGCGTGTCGCCGGTACCGAAGCCGGTGAAGATGATTTCTCTTGCATCAACTTGGTCATCGTCGTCGGTGTCGCGAACGTGAATCAAATCGCTGCTGTTCCCGATGTAGGCGCCACCGTGGCCAAGAGCAAAGCCAGTTGGCATGTTCAACCCATCGGCATAGGTGCTGACCTTGTCGGCGTGACCGTCGGCATTGGTATCTTCAAGGATGAGGATTTTGTCGTTGGGCGGTTCGCCTGGTTTGAGCTGAGGATACGCCCAGGTGCATAGCACCCAAAGTCGGCCGCGTGCGTCCCAACGAAAACAGATCGGATTGGAGATGCCCATCGTCTCGTCGGCGAACAGTTTAATGTCTAGTCTCCGATCAATGGTGAACGACTCGAGTTGAGCCTCGACAGAATTGTTTTTTTCCGGCTTGGAAACCGATAGCGGGTTTTGCGCGAAGAGCGAAAATGCTGGCAGTGCTAGCAGTTGCAGGGTGGTAGCGAGTAGAGCGATGAGGCGGTGAGCCGATGGTTGGTTCAGGAATACCATTGGGTGAAATTTTCTACAGGTTCACGCTCGGTTCGATATTGATAGGACGGATCGTCGTAGTCGGCGTAGCCAAGTGCCATGCCGCAAATCAGTTTCTTTGAATTTGGAATATTGAGAATGTTTCGAACAACATCTGGATACTCCGCAAGAGCTGCCAGGGGGCAGGTCTCCAGGTCAAGATCGCGAGCCGCGAGCATGACGTTTTGGATAAACATGCCCGCGTCCACCCACGAGCCTTTTCCGAGAATGGTGTCGATGAAGAAGAGCAGGGCAACCGGCGCCCCGAAGCAGTCGTAGTTCTTCATCCACTGCGCCCTGCGTGCCTCGATGTCTTTACGCTCGATGCCAAGCGCGGAGTACAGTGCCTGGCCGCAGGCCTGTTTGCGGGCGATGTACGGTTCCTTGATTTTCGCCGTGTAATATCGGTAATCCGGCAGGGGCTTTTCTCCGTCTGCACGCAACTTGGCCAATGCCTTGCCTACTTGCTGCTTGCTTTCGCCGGTCATCACCGCCACATGCCAAGGCTGTGAATTCACTCCGGATGGAGCCCAGCGGGCGCATTCCAAGATGTCTGTGATGGCCTCGTCCGGGACAGGTTTGTTGAGAAACGCCCGGACGGATTTGCGATTTCTGATTGCTTCTGTGATTTCCATTGTCTATCTCAATTACCTGAGCCGGTGGAAATGGGCAAACTAGCAAGCGCATGCGCACACGACAACCGATTGTTGCCCTTCAATTGAAATGGAAAAATGAACCGAATTTTGATTTTGAAACTGCTTACAGCGGTTGGGCTGGCGGCGCCCCAAGCAGCGCAAAAGCCCAACGTGCTTTTGATCCTTGTCGACGACTTGAAACCGGCGTTGGGTTGTTACGGTGATCAATTGGCCAAGACTCCCAACATGGACGCCTTGGCCAGGCATGGCATGCGGTTCGACTTGGCGTACTGCAATCAGGCGGTGTGTGCGCCCTCACGGTTTACGCTGATGCTTGGGGCACACTCGACCTCGACCGGTCTCTACGGGCTCGGCAGCCATTTGCGCAAGACTTGGCCGGACGCCGTAACTTTGCCGCAGCATTTTGCCAAGCACGGCTACCGCACCGAGTCGCTCGGCAAAGTGTTCCACATCGGACACGGGAATCAGGGCGATCCTGACTCGTTCAGTATGCCGCATTTTCACGACAAGGTGATCGAGTACCTTGATCTCCAAAGCACCGACGGTGGCAAACTCACCCGCGAGGAGGCGCTGTTCACGAACCAAAAACTTGGCCAAATTCGTTCGCTGCCGCGTGGCGCGGCTTACGAGTCGCCGGTGGCGAAAGACACAGGTTATGCTGATGGCCGTGTTGCCAATGAAACTGTCAAGCGCCTCAAGGCAGCAAAGCGGCGGTTAGGCAAGGCCGGAACGCCGTTTTTCATCACTGCCGGTTTCGTCCGGCCGCACCTGCCGTTTTCTGCGCCGAAAAAATATTGGGATATGCATGACCCTGCCAAGCTGCCGATGCCGGTCAACAAGGTGTTCCCGAAGGGCGCGCCGAGGGTCGCCCTCAAGCGTGGAGGCGAGATCGCGGCATTCAAGCCGGTGCCGGCCAACGGCATGATCGGCGCCGCGCTCACCCGCAAACTCATCCACGGCTACTACGCAAGCGCCAGTTATGTTGATGCGCAGATCGGCAAAGTGACCCGCGCGCTTGGTGAACTCGGCTTGGCCGACAACACGATCGTCGTGCTGTGGGGCGATCACGGCTGGCACCTGGGCGACTTGGGCATCTGGACCAAGCACACCAACTACGAACAGGCCAACCGCATCCCAATCATCATTGTCGCGCCAGGCGTGGCCAAGCCGGGAAGTGTCACCAACCAACTCACGGAGACGGTGGATCTTTTTCCCACGTTGTCAGAGTTGGCCGGTTTGCCTGCGCCGAGCGGTCCGCAGCCGATTGACGGTGTCAGCCTCGTGTCGGTGTTGAGGAACCCGAACGCACGCGTTCGTGACCACGCCTATCACGCCTACCCGCGCGGGGGTAAACTAGGCAGAGCCATCCGCACGCAGCGTTATCGCTTGGTTGAGTGGAAGAAGCACAGCGACGAGAATGCCGAAGTTGAATACGAGTTGTACGACTACAAGACCGATCCGTGGGAAACCCGGAACCAATATGCTGTCAGGCCAAAGATCGCAAAACGACTGAAAACTATCCTGGCAAAACACCCTGCTCCAATGACCAGGGTACGCCGTTGACTTGCCTGTGGCATTGCCACCGGTTTGGAGTTTAGGCATTATTTCGGCTTCCGTGATGAAGCTACTTTTTACTGCCTGTTGTTTTACGCTTGGTCTGGTGCAGTCAAGCGCAGCGCTGCATCCCAATGTGGTTTTTTTTCTGGTCGACGACATGGGCTGGCGGGACGTCGCTTGCTTTGGCAGTTCCTTCTACGAGACACCGAACATTGATCGCTTTGCCAAGCAGGGGGTTCGCTTTACCAACGCCTACGCGGCCTGCCATGTCTGTTCGCCCACGCGAGCCAGCATCATGACCGGCAAGTACCCCGGGCGGCTGGATCTTACCGATTGGCTCTCGGGCCGCCGGGAATTCGATTTCCAGCGTTTCTTGAGTGCCGAGAAACTTCAGGCCTTGCCCTTGAAGGAGGTCACCTTGGCCGAAACCCTCAAGGCAAAGGGCTACCGCACGGGAATCTTTGGCAAATGGCATCTGGGCAACGGCGAAGCGGGTCCGCTAAACCAGGGATTTGATATTCAGATTCCGAAATGGAACGGCTGCTGCCCCAAGGGGGGGTATCATCCGCCTTACCGGATGGAAGGCCTTACGATCGATGGCAAGAAGGATGAGTACCTTACCGATCGTTTGACTTCCATGGCGCTGGATTTCATGGGGCAGAACAAGGATAAGCCTTTCTTTCTATATCTCTCCCACTTCTCGGTCCATGACCCGATCCAAGGGCGCAAGGACTTGGTTGAGAAGTATCGCGCCAAGCTGGCCAAGTTGCCGCCCCTAAAGGGTCCGCCTTTCATCCTCGAGGGAAACCCGGACGACAAGGCTC
>DASCOW010000214.1:0-1166 GCA_036012205.1 Verrucomicrobiota bacterium | reverse complement strand
AATTCGCTCACAATGTTTTCAGAAAAAGTTCCTTCAAATCCTCGCGTGTGACCGGCACGGGGTTGGTTTGGTGACAGGGATCAATCCAGGCCTGATCAGCCAGTGCCTCAATGTGATGTTCCTCCACGCCGACATCCTCAAGCGACGGCGGCATGCCGCAGCGCCGGATAAAGTCGTCGATAAAATGAATCGTTTGCTCATCGGCCTCGTTGTCGGGGCAGGAGACGACGTCAAGTCCGCAGGCGATCCCGATGCGCCGATAAACACCCGGTTTGAGCCGGGCGTTGAACCGCATGACGTGAGGCAGGCAGATCGCGTTGGCCGTGCCGTGGTGCACACCACAAATCGCCGAGAGCGGATGCGCCAAAGAGTGCGTTGCACCGAGATCTTTCTGGAACGCCACACCGCCCATCGCGGCGGCGACGAGCATGCGGCCGCGGGCGTCGAGGTCGGAACCATCGGCGATCGCTGTCGGCAGCGCGTGGACGATGAGCGATATCCCCTCGAGAGCGATGCCATCGCACAGCGGCTGGAACACTGGCGAAGTGTATGACTCGACACAGTGGGTGAGGGCATCAAGTCCGGTGGCGGCGGTCAGTCCCGGCGGCAGGCCGGTGGTCAGTTCGGGATCGAGAAAGACGCATCTGGCTAGTAGTTCCGGATGAAAGTACATCCCCTTGCTGTCCGCCCCGTCGGGAGTAACCACGCCGCTGCGGCCGACCTCGCTGCCGGTTCCTGCGGTGGTGGGAACGGCAATGAACGGCAGTAGGCCGCTCCAGTCGGCTTCCCAGTTGTAGTCGGCTAGCTTGAACTGCGGTTGCTTGATAAGAATGCGACAGACCTTGGCGGCGTCGAGCGCGCTGCCGCCGCCAATACCGATCACACCGTCGCAGCCTTTTGCCAGGGCGAATTCAGCCGCGCCCCGGGTGTTGGCTTCGGTGGGATTGGGCTGCACGTCGGAGTGCAAAAACCAGTCGCGGTCCGGCTCGCCGGGCAGCAGGGCGCCGGCGAGTTTCCCGAAGGCGTCGGTGGTCAGCAGGCCGGTATCGGTGACGACCAGCGGTCGGTGAATGCCAAGCGCGAGCAGGGTTTCGTTGAGTTGCCCGATGACTCCCGGGCCGACCCGTGTGTCCGTCGGGAAGTTAAATGAGGTTATGTCCATT
This sequence comes from Verrucomicrobiota bacterium, assembly GCA_036012205.1. Lineage (GTDB taxonomy): Bacteria > Verrucomicrobiota > Verrucomicrobiia > Limisphaerales > UBA1096 > UBA1096. The sequence goes on along the minus strand of DASCOW010000214.1, from coordinate 3 downwards.
CAG
>DASCOW010000213.1:0-12902 GCA_036012205.1 Verrucomicrobiota bacterium | reverse complement strand
GCTTCCAAAGTTTCTTGATGGGCACATGCTGTACGGAATGATCCATAAAGACCCCTTGGATACCGCCATTGTGCCGATCCATCGCAAAATGTTTCATCTCTTGATTATATCCAGACCATTCACCGTTGTAAGCTGGGGGCGCCATGCGTGCTCGAAATGGCCCACCACCGCGCCACATCATGTCCATGAACATGGGAATGTTATGCAGGTCATGACCGGATGGGCTCATGGTGCGCCAGTGCCATGCTTTGCGGCGGCCTTGGATATCAGTTTGAGCATTGTAGAGCCAATTATTGTTACCGTAACTGGCGCGGGTTGGAATGGGTTGAAGAGAGATGCCACCATGCTTGAATGAGGCATTCCAGCTACCAATCGCAGACCAGTTGTCTCTCTTGTTTTTATGGACCGGTTTGAGGGTGTAATTAGATGCCTCAGTGCTTCGCGCCAGTGTGGCAGAGGGGCAAAGCAGGATATCCTGTTTTCGCCAGAATTTCTCAAGCGAAGCAACCCACTCGCCACGCCACCAACCACCCTGCATATTCATGCTCATACCGTCGCTGAAGTAGCCCTCATTGTCATCGGTGTAATATTGCCAGACCAGCCCCCACTGTTTGAGGTTGCTAATACACACCGTCTGCACGCCCTTAGCCTTTGCTTTGGCCAGAGCCGGCAACAGCAGGGCCGCCAGAATGGCAATGATGGCGATCACCACCAGCAACTCGATCAGTGTGAACGCCCTAATCGCCCCGTAAATGCTTTTTGTTTTTTTCATTGGTTGTTAGCTAAAGGAGGCTGACTAAATAACGGCTGGCAGGCAAGCGTTAAATTGCGGAAATTTGAATTGCTTATTTTGAGTTTGTCAGACACGCTTTCGCTGTAATGGCTGCGACACGAATCAGCGTTAATTGGGTGGCCAAGCTCAACGACTCCAGGGACTTACCCAAGTGCGGTGATAGCGGCAACGGCAAGTTTTCGAAGAAGTTCGGCGAAGGCCGGTTTGTCATTCCGGCGCCACTCGAGGTCGATGCGCTTGATGAAGAGTGTGCCCAAGGGCCGGCTCACCACTATCAATGAGTTGCGCACGGTGCTGGCCAAGAAACACCGAACTGACTTCGCCTGCCTGATCACCACCGGGATTTTTTCGTGGATCGCCGCCTACGCCGCAGATGAGCTGGCCCAGCAGGGCCGCAAACGCATCACACCGTACTGGTGCACGCTCAAGAGCGACGGCCAGATCAACCCCAAGTACCCCGGTGGCATCGAGGCCATTCGCGATAAACTTGAGGCCGAGGGCCACACGGTCATCCAAAAGGGCAAGCGCTTTCTAGTGCAGGATTTTGAGAAAAAAACAATCGCTTCGGAACTCAAGTAGATTGCGCTCCCTTCGGCCAAGCGGGCTTAATGGCGGCGTGCCAGTTCGGCTCAAACGACGAATTCTTCTGCCCGCCGCCTTCGTTTGGCTTGGGTGGCTCGCGCTAGGCCAGACGGAGGCGCTGGCCCGGCAGTATTGCGTCACCTGTCACCTGTTCCCCGAGCCAAGTTTGCTCGACAAAAAAACATGGATTAGCCAGGTGATGCCTCGCATGGCCATTCGCATGGGCCTTTCGCCCGAGAGCGTCAACCAGCATCCCGAGGCGGATGCGCTGTGGAAGAGCGGCCGTTTCATGAGAGTGCCACTCATCACCCAGGCGAACCAGGTTCACCGCGGCGGCACGACGTTTGAGGAATCGCTCTTCCTGCCGCTCAACGGCGCCTTCCGCGCGCTTGCCCGCGACTACGACGAGGATGGCGACACCGACATCGACCTCGCGCTGGGCAACTACATGTACGGCCCGGACAAGGCCATCTTCGCGCCGGATTTCCTCATGAAAACCTGGGAGCGCAGCGGCCAGCCGGTGATGATTCTGCACAACACGCTCCGCTCAAAACCGGTCAAGCGCTAAGCTGATTTTTTCCTCGCCCCAGCGCCTGGTCAAGGGCAGGGTTGCGTCATGTCAACCGACAACGAGGAAGTGCATTACAAAGTCTGGGCCAGCGACAACGTCGTTTACGGGCCGGTGCTGATCGAGATACTGCTTGAGTGGGTGGCAGACGGCCGGGTGACACCAGACACGTGGGTGTTCAGCGAGGAGATCAACAGTTGGAAACCGGCCAAGTCGCTGTCATCTCTTGGCGATGCGATGGCTGCATACCATTCCAGCCAGGCACCGCTCCCCAAGCCGACCAAGCTCGGCAAAGCCGGCGACTCGATTACCGTCGAGCAACTCCGGCAATTTGACCAATTAGTCGCGCTTGGCCAGGTGGAGCTTGAGCAGTTCATCGGCCACTGCACGGTGATGGAGATCGAAGAAGGCGGCGTCATCATGAAAAAAGGCAGCCCCGGCGACGGACTGTACATGATACTCTCTGGTGAAGCTCGTGTTCGAATTGTCGCCGCCGGGCAGGACACCACACTCGCCACGGTCAGCGCCGGCAGTTTTATCGGCGAAGTGGCTATGTTCAGCCAAACCTCGCGTACTGCCGACGTGCTGGCTTTGACTCCCTGCCAACTACTCTTCATGTCGGCCGAGGCGTTCCGGGGCATGATGCAGACCGAGCCGAAGCTCGCCTCGTCGGTGCTGTTTGCGCTGGGCCACATCATGGCCGATCGCATGGTAGCCGGGAATGAGCGGCTTCAAAAACAGGTCAGTTCCGAGTTTCTCTGGATGTGACGGGATTTAAGCCGAAAATAGGTCAAACAGACCGTTGACACCGGCCTGCTTGACAGCTACTTTGCTGGGCCTTTTAGGGGATAAAATCGCATGGTTCGAATATTATTAGTTGTAACATTAATCGCGCTGGGCGGCGCGGGGTACATCGCTTTTAACAATGTTAAAGGCACGATAACCGGCTTGAACAACGAGTTGGCGGACACACAGGACAATCTCGACAGAACCCAGCGCGACTTGGCCAAATCTCAAAAGGCGCAGGAGGAGGCAGAGCAAAAAATGGCCGTTGCCCAAGGTCAGTCGGAAACCGCGCAGGCGGCGCTCCGCCAAGCGCAGGCGCGTCTCGTTGCGCAAACCCAGCGCGCTGATCAGCACAAGGACGATCTCGACAAAACCACCGCCGAGTTGGTCGATACAAGAAACAAATATCAGTCGTGGAAGGGATTCGAGCAACAGTACGGCACCCAGAGCCAGATCAAGGGCAAGTTGGCTGCCTACGACGAGGTCAGCGATCAGAGCGACCAATTCGCGGTTGAGAATGGCATCCTGCTTGGCCAAGTCCAGAAACTGGGAGTTGAGCTGGCGCGTTACACTGGCTCCTCCGTGAAAGTTAGTCTCCCTGGCAACCTTCACGGCAAAGTCACCGCTGTGGATGCACAGTTCGACTTTGTCGTACTGGACATTGGCGAAAGCCAGGGCGTTCGTGAGCACGGCGAGTTGCTCGTGAGCCGGGGCGAAAAGCTCGTCGGTAAAATCCGCGTACTCGATGTCAAAAAAGACCACAGCATCGCCAACATCCTCCCCGACTGGAAACAGGGTGAAATCCAAACCGGCGATCTTGTCATCGTCGGAAACTGACGCCAAACCTTCATGCGCTCGCTGGCCAAGACTGTTCTTCCATTCTTTGCGATCCTGTTTGCGGTATTGGCCCTAGGACTGACGACCGGCTGTATCGGACCTGATCCCGAAAACAAGTCCGCCCGTCCGTGGAACACTCCCCGCCCGTGGGAACACGGCGTCCCCGGCAGCATCTCTGAGCGCCGCTAATCCCTTCAAAAAACAACTACTTTTCGCCGGGTTTTGCCCCGGTTTTTTTGTGAGTAGTCGATGACGAAAATCGTTTCGTTGTTCCGTTATATTGTGCTATAAACAAGTCCGATTGAGTCGTGAGACTCATGCTTGATTTGGAAATAAACAAACACCATGAGACTGGATAAACTGACTACAAAATCGCAGGAAGCGCTGCAGACGGCGCAGGAACTGGCGCATGAACACTCGCAGCAGCAGGTCGACGGCGAGCACCTCGCCCTAGCCCTCGCACAGCAGCAGGATGGCATCATTCCGACTCTGCTACAGCGCACCGGCGTGGATCTGGCCAAACTGCAGGTCGACCTTGAAGCCGAGCTGGCTCGCCGCGCCAAGGTGCAGGGCGCCAGCACCTCCGACCTGTATTTAAGTCCCGAACTCAAGCAGGTGCTCGATGCCGCCCAAGCCGAGGCAACGCAGCTCAGCGACGAGTACGTCAGCACTGAGCATCTGCTGCTTGGCCTTCTGGCCAAGGGCGGCTCGGTGCTTGGCCGCGTGTTCAAACAGCACAACCTCCAGCGCGATGCCCTGCTCGATGCGCTTGGCCAAGTGCGCGGCAGCCAGCGCGTCACTGATGCCAACCCGGAGGATAAGTTCCAGGCGCTGGAAAAATACGGGCGCGACCTCACGGTCTTAGCCAAGCAGGGCAAGATCGACCCCATCATCGGGCGCGATGACGAAATCCGGCGCGTGATGCAGGTGCTCAGCCGCCGCACAAAGAACAACCCGGTGCTCATCGGTGAACCGGGCGTTGGCAAGACCGCCATCGCCGAAGGGCTGGCTCGGCGCATCGTCAGCGGCGACGTGCCGGAGTCGCTCAAAAACAAGACGCTCATCGCAATGGATCTGAGCGCGATGATCGCCGGCGCGAAGTACCGAGGCGAATTTGAGGATCGCCTCAAGGCGTTCATCAAGGAGATCACCGATAGCAACGGACAGATCATCCTGTTCATCGATGAATTGCACACACTCGTCGGCGCCGGGGCCGCCGAGGGCGCGACCGATGCCGCCAATATGCTCAAGCCGCAGCTCGCCCGCGGGGAACTACGTTGCGTTGGTGCCACCACGCTCGACGAGTACCGCAAACATATTGAAAAAGATCCCGCCCTCGAGCGTCGTTTCCAGCCGGTTAAAGTGGACGAGCCGACCGTCGAGGCTTCCATCGCCATCCTACGCGGACTCAAGGAACGCTACGAGGTGCACCACGGCATCCGCATCCAGGACACTGCGCTTGTCTCCGCCGCAACCCTGTCTGACCGCTACATCACCGACCGGTTCCTGCCTGACAAGGCGATCGACCTCATCGACGAGTCGGCGTCGCGGTTGCGGATGGAACTGGACTCGATGCCGACCGAGATCGACCAACTCGAGCGGCAGATTATGCAATTCGAGATTGAGCGCACGGCGTTGAAGAAGGAAAAGGATTCCGCCAGCAGGGAGCGTCTGGCCAAGCTCGAGGAGACCTTGGCCAACCTGAAGGAGGAGGCCGATGAGTTGAAGGCACGTTGGCAGGACGAGAAGGCGTCCATCAACGCTGCGGGCATCGTCAACAGCCAACTCGAGGAGGCTCACCGGGCGCAGGAGCAGGCCGAGCGAGACGGCGACCTCAATCAGGCGGCAAAAATCCGCTACGAGACCATTCCCAGCCTTGAGAAGAAACTGGCCGATATGCAGGAGGCGCTGAAGCAGTCCGGACAGGCCAAGCGCCTGTTGCAGGAGGAAGTCACCGACGAGAACATCGCCGAGGTCGTCGCCGCGTGGACCGGCATCCCTGTAGCCAAGATGCTTGAGGGCGAGCGGCAAAAACTCGTCCAGATGGAGGAACGCATCAGCGAGCGCGTCATCGGTCAGGCTGAGGCCGTCCACGCCGTGGCCGACGCAGTGCGCCGCGCCCGGAGCGGCCTACAGGACCCGGAGCGGCCGATCGGCTCGTTCATTTTCATGGGGCCGACCGGCGTCGGCAAGACCGAGTTGGCCCGCGCGCTGGCCGAGTTTTTATTTGACGACGAGTTGGCGATGATCCGCATCGACATGAGCGAGTACATGGAGAAGCACACCGTCGCGCGGCTCATCGGCGCGCCTCCGGGCTACGTTGGCCACGAGGAGGGTGGCCAACTCAGCGAGGCCGTCCGCCGTAAGCCGTACAGCGTGGTGCTGTTCGACGAGATCGAGAAGGCGCACCCGGACGTGTTCAACGTCTTTCTGCAAGTGCTCGACGACGGTCGACTCACCGACGGCCAGGGACGCACGGTCGATTTCCGCAATACCATCGTCATCATGACCAGCAACATCGGCTCGCACATCATTCAGGAATATTTCCTCGACGGCAAAACGGACGGCGCCGACCGACTGGACATGGAGCAGAAAGTCGAGGCGCAGTTGAAGGCGCATTTCCGGCCGGAGTTTCTTAACCGCATCGACGACACGATCGTGTTCCACAGTCTCGACGAGGAGCAACTGGCGGTGATTATAGATATCCAGTTGCGAGGCGTCGCCAAGCGACTCGAGGCGCAGCAACTCACGCTTGAGATCAGCGCTGAGGTCAAGCGGCATCTGGCCAAGGAGGGCTACGATCCGCAGTTTGGCGCGAGGCCGATCAAGCGCACCGTCCAGGAGCAGTTGCTCAACCCGCTGGCAACGCGATTGCTCGATGGCGAATTCAAGCCGGGTGACCACATCCGCGTGCGCTTGGCCAACGGCGAGCTGGCTTTCGAGTCGTAATATCTCTCCGGGGTGCGGCGCTACGCCTTTTTGCTTTTGTAGCTGGCAACTACTCGTTCGCTAAGGGCGGTGTCCGGATCTTGGGCGAACGATTCGTCCAGTTCAAACTCTGTCGTCCCGGTGTTGCCGGAGATCAGCTTTAGCCCGAAATGCAAGTCGCGGAAGTGCTCCTTGCAGAAGTCATAAACGGACAGAGATGAGGCTTTTGCCAAGCGAGTGAGCTGTTTGCGGGCCTTGTCGTTGAATGTGATGGTCAAGCCGTGCTGTTTGGAGAAAGCGTTGGCGAACTGTTTAAGCGTGTCATCCACCTCGGCGGCCTCCTGCTTGGGCGCGTTGGCCAGCAGCGTTTCCAGCACTGCCCGAGGATCATCGACCAGCTTGGCATTGACGGCGAAATCCCGCACGCGCGAACTGGGTAACTCAAACTTCAGATCGCGGAACACTTTTTCGCAGACAGTCATCAAGCCGCGTGCGCCGGTCTCCTCGTCGATCGCCAGTTCGGCGATGCGGCGCAACCCGTTGTCCTCGAACTGAGCGTTGATGCCGTAGGCGGCGAACGATTGTTTGTACTGCCGGACGATGCTGCCCTCGCTGGTTTTGAGAATCTGCTCGAGGTCATCGACACTCAACGGGTGACAGACGACGCGCACCGGCAGGCGACCGATGAATTCCGGCTCGAAGCCGAACTTGATGAAGTCGGGCGTCTTCGCGTGTTCAAGTACCTGTTCGCCCTCCACTTCTTCCTGTGATCCGGCGGCGAAGCCGATGGAGGATTCCTTCAGTCGCCGTCCAACGATTTTGTCGAGATGGGCAAACGCGCCGCTAACGACGAACAGGATGTGGCGTGTGTTGATGGTGTCACCTTCCTTTTTGCCGCCGCGCATGCCCTCCATCATCGCCTGAATCTGGCCGGCCATATCGTGCTGCGATCGCGCCGGCACTTCGGTTTCCTCCATTAGCTTGAGCAGGGTGGTCTGCACACCTTGGCCGCTAACGTCCCGGCCACCCTGTTGCTCGGCAGTGGAGGCGATCTTGTCGATTTCGTCGATGTAAATGATGCCGTACCGGGCGCGCTCGACATCTCCATCGGCCTGCCGGACGAGGTCGCGGACGAGATCCTCGACATCGCCGCCGACGTAGCCAGTCTCGGAGAACTTGGTCGCATCGGCCTTGACGAACGGCACGCCGATCAGATCGGCGATACTGCGGATGAGGTACGTTTTGCCGACGCCGGTCGGGCCGATGAGCATCACATTTTGCTTCGTGTAGCTGCCCTGTTCCTCTCCCTCGAATGCCTGCCGCACGGCGTTGTAATGATCGCATAACGCCACACTCAGCACTTTCTTAGCCTCCTCCTGCTTGATGACGAACCGGTCAAGGTGCGCCTTGACGTCGCGTGGCTTGTGGGCGAATTCGAATAAATCCCGGTCCGGCTCTGGGTCGGATTCGGTAACTGTCCCGGACGGTGGGGTTCCGGCAAAATCGGGCGCGCCAAACGTCTTGAACTGTTTCTGCAGGAAATCCTGCATCTGTTTCTGAAATTCCTCGGGTGATGTGGGGCCGCTCATTGCTTTGTTCTCCATTGCGTGTCAACCGCTGTCAGGATAGTAGCACACGCTGAACCGTTTTGAAGAAAAATGACAAGTCGCTTTTGGGTCGCTACAGTGGGTCGGCCAGCGATTGGCCAAGCGATGCCGGTTTTTTACGACACACACGCCCATTTGGATTTCCCCGATTTCCGCGAGGAGGCGGATGCGGTGGTGCAGCGAGCTGCCGATGCCGGAATCTCGCGCATTGTCACCATCGGCACGGAATTTGAGAGCAGCTGCCGAGCGATCGACTTGGCCAAGTGCTTCGACGGGGTGTACGCTGCGGTGGGCTGGCATCCCAACGACTGTCTGGACGCTCCGGACGATGTGCACGGCGAGCTCGAGCGTCTGGCCAAGGCACCGAAAGTGGTGGCAATCGGCGAGATCGGCATCGACCACTACCGGCTGCCAAGCACGCGCGGCGGTTCTGTAGCCGATGACGAGGCGTTTAAGGTCCGGCAGGTTTCGTTGTTCCGGCAGCAACTCGAGGTTGCGGCCGAGCTTGGCCTGAACGTGGTCGTGCACCAGCGGGCGGCGTTCGAGTCGTGCCTCGAGGTTTTCGAGCCGTTTGCAGATCGGGTGCGGGGTGTGTTCCATTGTTTCGTGAACGCTCCGGAAGAGGCCTTGCGGGTGATTGAGATGGGGTCGCTGGTCAGTTTTACCGGTATCTGCACGTACAAGAATGCGGTCGATGTACGGGAGACGCTGGCCTCGGTGCCACTGGACAAACTGATGCTGGAGACGGATGCGCCGTTTCTCGCGCCGGTGCCGTACCGGGGCAAACGCTGCGAACCGGCCTACGTGCGTGAGATCAGCCAAGCGGCCGCCGAGACACTGGGGGTCGGCTTGGAGGAACTCTCCGGGGCCACCTGTGCGACCGCCCGAGGCTTTTTCAACGGGTTGGAATAGGCGATTTTTTCACAAAAACCGCGTGATTTTTTGAGGAGCGGGGTATAGCTTTCGCTGCCATGTGGATTTATCTGCTCATCATTCTGTTGTTTCTGATTCTCGCATCTGAGAGCTATTTCAAGGGCGGGATCAATGCCGTGGTCACGTTGTTCGGCGTGATTTTGGCGGTAAATCTCTCCGGTTGGTTTGGTTCGATGGCGTTCCAGTGGATGGGCGACAAGTGGTGGCCGATCGATGCGCATCCGTTTTGGAACCGCGCCGTACCGGTCGTGGCCGGCTTTATAACCCTCGTGGTAATCTTTTCGATCCTCGGCACGGTCGCGAGCATCATGGCGCGCAAACGCCTGGAGGCCCAGTGGGAAGATTACAAGCTGGAGAACTTCAAGGCCATGAATCGCAAGTTCGGACTATGCGTTGGCTTGGTCACGGCGAGCGTTTACTCGGTGATGGCGCTGACGCTCATCTACCAGCTTGGTAACTTCACGCTGCCGTTCAAAAACGACAGAGATCCCTGGCCGCTGAAAACTCTGAACGAGGCGCGTGAGCAACTCGACAACACGCCGTTTGCCGAACTGGCTGCTGCCTACGACAACACGTCGGAACTGGATTACGAGGTGCGCAACACCGTTGCCCTGTTTTTGAATAACCGTACCAAGACACTCGAGGAACACATGAACGCCTACCCCGGTTTTTACGCCTTGGCAGAGACCGACGAAATCAAGGGGTTGATGGGTACAGCCGAGGATGAGGAGGATGAGGAGGATGAGGGGGACGATTACGGGAGTAGTTATGGCAATGAAGAGCAGAGCAGCGATTCGCTGTATGCCATGTGGAAGACCCGGTCGCTATCCCTCACCAACATTTTGAGCAACATCGACGTGGTTTCCACCGTCAACACACGGTACGAGGAGTTGAAGGCCATCAAGCCGAATTCCGACGATGAAAAGAAGCTGTTGGCGTTCATGGGAGACATCCGGCACTTTTTCGACACCGGCGAGTCTGAGCTTTACGGCAGGGACGCCATCGTCGGCAGATGGGTGTTTGCCCCGAATGTCTCCCTGCGGGAAAATAAAAGGACGCGCACCACCATTTCCGTGGATGAGATGAGAGGCATCCAGGCCATGGTTGGAAAGATGCGCCGGGTGACGCTGCAGGTCTGGCCGGAGGCGGATCAAAACCAGATTCGCGTTAATGGTATGTCTGTTGCAGGTGCCTACGATGAGGTTCTCAAGAAACTGCGTCAGACGTATCAAAAGGCCATTGATGATGGGGAGGTTGAAGATGATGCATACGGCTACGACGCGGGCTTCAGCCAGCCAGTTGGTTTTCAAGAGACATATGGGACAGAGGGAGAGGGTAATGAAAATCAGGTCAGAGATCGGGTCTTGCCGATGATGCTCTGGATCCGTGACAAGGATCCAGGCTGGGTGAACAGGCAGTTTAGCCAAATTATGCTCAGCGGCGACAGCATACAGCGGCGGGTTGGCTCCGGCCAATGGGAGGGTTCGGGCATTCGTTACCAGGTTAACCTCAAGCAGGAGGAGAAGATCAAGATGAGCAAGGAAGCTCAATATGCCTTCAAAAGCGTGGAGGCTGGATTGCCCATTCGCCCGGGCAAACTGAAGACAACCATCGTAAAAGGCCGACTGCACATTTGGTCGGGCAAAAACGTGTTCGTCTTCACGCGTTATTAATCGCGCAACAAAAAATTTTCACAGATAGCAGCCAAGCGATTGGCTGTTTTTTATTTGTGTGTGTGAACGGTGTTGGTGGCAGACTTGTTCCGGTAAAAGGAGGGATCGACCTTGGTCGCCCGGGGTGCCAGTCCCACGCCCGGGTTCATGAGGATGCGCGGTGGCTCAGCCTCGTCTTTGTTCAGCGGCAGGCCGCTGCCGGCCAGCGTGTTTTGCGCTTGGTCAAGCGGGTCGGCGGCAGGTTCGTCATCAGCTTGGCCAAGCGCTTTCGGCTCAGCCTCAGCCAAGTTGGAGCCTTCATCCAAGGCGAACAACAGGCCCATGCCGACAATGGCGGCAAAGACCGCCGCCGCTGCCCGAAGGGGATCGATTTGGTCGTTGAGCCGTTCCCAAAGCGTGGGCTTGGGCGCTGGCTCCTCCAGTCGGGTCAGTACCTTGTCAGAGAATTGGTCGAAAAATCCGTCCTCCGGTTTCTCCTTCTTTTTCGAGGCCAGCAGCTTTTGCAGCCGGTCAAATTCTGTTGGGTCGGGAGTTGTCACTGTTTCAAGTAGTCGGAAAGGTGAGCCTGCAGTTGTTTGCGGGCGTAGTGCAACCGGGTGCGGACGGTGTTGGTGTTGCAGTCCATGATTTCGCCGATCTGTTCGTGTGGCAGTCCCTGCACATCGTGCAGCGTGACCACGAGCCTGTGGTTTGCAGACAGTTTTTGCATGGCAGCGTTCAAGATTCCCTGAAGTTCGTGGCGGTCGATGTCCCGTTGAGGGGTATCTTTCGAGACCAGGCCAAGCAACTCCTCGCCGCTGTCCCACTCCTCGTCCATTTGGTTGATGCTCAAAATCACGCGCCGGCGTTTTGATCGGATGAAGTTGATCGTGTTGTTGACAGCGATCCGGTAGAGCCAAGTGAAGAAGGAGGAGTCGCCCTTGAACTTGTCGATCTTACGGAATGCCTTGATGAACGTTTCCTGTGCCAGGTCGGCGGCATCCTCATGATTCGAGGTCATGTGGTAGACGGTGGCGTAGATGCGTTCCTGATACTGTCGAACCAAGGCGTCGCAAGCTTCCATGTCGCCTTGGCGGGCGCGGCTCACGTACTCCTGCTCATTCCATTCCGGCATGGTCTCGCCACCTTTTGCCGGGGAAACGGTGGATAGGGATTCCAGCATTTGGGTTGACCCGGTACCTAAGCAACACCCAGTCCCGCTGATTGTTGCGACAAGAAGCGGGTCAACTCCTCAAGGGCATCGCGGCGATTGGAATCCCTGACCGAGCCCAGCGCATCGCGGGCGTCGGCAAGGCACGATTCCAGCCTGGCCTGGGATTGCTCCAACGTATTGAACTCCGACAGCCAGCCACGCAAAATGTTCAATTGTCCGGTATCCCACTGCTGGATCATCCGGCCGAGCTGTGCTGCGATCTCCGGCCCGGCCTGTTCGCAGAGCAGGATCACCGGCAGCGTGGACTTGCCGCTGGCAATGTCGGTGCCCAGCGACTTGCCGGCTTTGGCCTCGGAGCCAAACAAGTCGAGGCAGTCATCGTAAACCTGATAGGCTGTGCCCAGTGCCATGCCGTACTCACGCAAAGCCCGCGTTTCCCGCGGATCTCCTCCGGCGAGCGAGCCGCCCAGTTCACAGGCGAGTGCAAACAGCTCGCCGGTTTTCATCCAGAGCATTTTGAAATACTCTGCCTGGCCAAGCGCGAGGTTGCCCTGATGGTTGTTCTGAAGAATCTCCCCGGAGCAGACGGTGCGCGTGGCGGTGGAGACGGCGCGGCAGATATCCGTCGTCGGGAACTCCGCAGCCAGCCTCAGTGCGTTCGCAAACAGACAGTCACCGACGAGTACCGCCGTGGTGTTATCCCACTTGCACGCGAGCGTCGGGCGATTGCGCCGCAACTCGGCCTCATCCATGATGTCGTCGTGCAGCAGCGTGGCCAGGTGCACCATCTCTATGATCACCGCGGCCTTGATGACGAAGTCGTTCCAGCCGCCAGCGCAGTTCGCCGCCAAGCCGGTCAGCGTGGCTCGCAGTTGTTTGCCCTGATTGGCCAACGCATACTCCGCGTACGGCGCGATCTCGGGATCGAACGCTGCGACCTGTCCAGCCAACTCCTGTTGCACCGCGTCGAGGAACGGCACCACTGACAGGGCAATCTCCTGCCATTCGGCGGTGATCTCCTGCGTGATGGGGGTGTCCGGAA
>DASCOW010000212.1:0-12244 GCA_036012205.1 Verrucomicrobiota bacterium | reverse complement strand
CGGAGAGAGAGGGATTCGAACCCTCGATAGGCGTTAACCTATACTCCCTTAGCAGGGGAGCGCTTTCAACCACTCAGCCATCTCTCCGAGCGGGCCGCGCAGCTTGGCCAAGCGTGTGCCCGGGGTCAAGGCATCATTGGCCGGCGAAGAGGTCCATTTGCGGTGAGGGCTCGATCTGGCGGAGTTTTTTGCGCTCGACGCTTTGACGGGAGACGTAGCGCGTCTCCCCGTCGGGGGAGAGTTCCGTCTCCTCGAGGTTGCGCAGGATGGCCTTGGCCCGCTCGATGACCGGCCTGGGCACACCGGCCAGGCGCGCGACGTGGATGCCGTAGCTCTTGTCCGCTCCGCCCTCGACGATCTTGTGCAGGAACACGATCTGCTCGTTCCACTCGCGCACAGCGACGTTGAAGTTGCGCAGGCGCGGCAGCCGTCCGGCCAACTCGGTCAGCTCGTGGTAATGCGTCGCAAACAGCGTCTTGGCGCCGACCTGGTTGTGCAGATGCTCGACGATCGACCACGCCAGGCTCAAGCCGTCGAACGTGCTAGTACCGCGTCCAACCTCGTCGAGCACGACGAGGCTGAGCTCGGTGGCGTTGTTCAAAATGTTCGCCGTCTCGGTCATCTCTACCATGAAGGTGGACTGGCCGCGCGACAGGTCGTCGCTTGCGCCGATGCGGGTGAAGATGCGGTCTACCAGATCCACCCGCGTGCGCTTGGCCGGCACAAACGAGCCGGTGTGTGCCATTAACGTCAGCAGTGCCACCTGCCGGATGTATGTACTCTTGCCGGCCATGTTCGGGCCGGTGATGACGGCGATCTGTTGGCCGTCGCTCTCGAGCTGCGTGTCGTTCGGCACGAACGGCTCGCCAACCATCGCCTGCTCGAGCACGGGGTGGCGGCCCTCGTCGATCTGCAGCACACCCTCGTCACGAACCTCGGGGCAAACGTAGCCGCGCAGCCGGGCGACCTCGGCGAAACCGGCCAGCACGTCGAGCTGCGCCAACGCCGAGGCGATCTGCTGAATCCGCTGTAGCGACTTGAGCACCTGCTCTCGTACGCGCTGGAATAACTCGTACTCGAGTTTTTGGCTGCGCTCCTCCGCGCCGAGGATTTTGCCCTCCATTTCCTTGAGCTCCGGCGTGATGAATCGCTCGGCGTTAGTCATGGTCTGTTTGCGCGTGTAATGCTCCGGCACCTTGTCGAGGTTCGTTTTGGTCACCTCGATGAAATAACCGAACACGGAGTTGAACCGCACCTTGAGCGAAGGGATTCCGGTTTTTTCCGACTCCTCCTTTTGGAGCTGGGCGATCCAGTCCTTGCCCTCGGTCGAGGCGCGGCGCAGCTCGTCGAGCGCGGGGTCGAAGCTGTCGCGGATGATGCCGCCGTCCTTGATCGTCAGCGGTGGTTCATCGGCGATCGCCCGCGAAATCAGGTCGGTCACTTCTGGCAGTTCGTGCAGTTGGCCGCCCAGTTCGCTCAGCAACGGCGGCGGACCGTCAGTTTCGGCATCTTCGAAAATGGCCTCGCTGAGTGTTGGTTCGCCGGGGCCCGGGGCGTCCTGCGCCTCAGTGATCAAGCCGCGCAGCGCCGGCAATTGGCCAAGCGCGCCGCGCAGTTGGCCAAGGTCGCGGGCGTTGCCAGAGCCGATGCTCAGGCGGCTGATGGTGCGCTCGAGGTCGCGCACCTCTTTCAGGCTCTCGCGGAACCGATCCAGCGTCGGGCTGTTGTGGAGGAACTGGCCAAGCGCCTCCTGCCGCCGCCGGATCGCCTCGACCGACGAGAGAGGCTGAGAGAGCCAGTCGCGCAGGCGCCGCGCACCCATCGGCGTCGAGGTGCGATTCAGCGCGGCGTAGAGCGTCCCCGGCTTGGCTGCCTCGCGGTGCAACGGCTCGAGGATCTCGAGGTGCTTGAGCGTCGCGGCGTCGAGCACGAGGTAGTCAGCTACCTCGTAAAACGCGAGCCGCGTGAAGTGCACCACGTCGCGCCGCAGATGCTGACCGACGTAATGCAGCGCGCCGCCGGCCGCGCCGATCGCCGCCGTGCGCCCCTTCAGCCCGAAGCCGTCGAGCGCGGCGACTTTGAAATGATCCTTCAGCGTGAACTCCGCCGTCTCGAGCGCGAACACCCATCCGTCGTAGCCGTTGAGCACGCTGACGCTGGGGCCGATCGACTCCGCCAGCCGCTGCGATTCCTCCGGGAAAATCACCTCGCCGGGGTTGAGTCGCTCCAGCTCGGCGAGCATGGCGTTCTCGTTTTCCAGCTCGGCAACCTTGAAATCGCCGGTCGTCAAGTCGATCGCCGCCATGCCGAACCGGCTGCCGGACACGTTCACGGCGACGAGGTAGTTGTTTCGATTCGCCTCAAGCATTCGCTCGTCGAAGTGCGCGCCCGGGCTGAGGATCTGCGTGATCTCGCGCTTGACCAGTTGCCCTGGCTTGGCCGTCTCGACCTGGTCGCAGATTGCCACCTTGCGCCCGGCCGTGAGCAGCTTGGAGAGGTAATTGCCGGTGGCGTGGTACGGGATGCCGCACATCGGAGTGTCGCCGCGCTTGGTCAGCGCGACGTTCAGGATGCCAGCCGCCTCCTGCGCATCCTCGAAAAACATCTCGTAAAAATCCCCGAGTCGAAACAGCAGAATCGTCCCAGCCGGCAGTTGGTTTTTGCACTGCCGGTACTGGGCCATCATCGGGGTGAGTTTCGCCTCTTTTGGCACGCGCGAACGGTAGTCGCCGCGCCGAACGCGGTCGAGGGGAAGATATCCACAGGCCCACGAAAGCCTCCCTTGGTCAAGGTCAGATAAACTGCTCGAAGGCGGTGATGACTTGGGCGATTTCTCCTGCCGTGACGGTGAGATTTGTCACGGCGCGAAGCGTGTGCGGGCCGGTGACGAGCAGCCGGACGTCCGATTTCTCGAGCCGCTTGGCCAAGTCGGCTGCATCGCATTCGCCGGTGCCGATGAACAGCAGGTTTGTCTCCGCCCCGGCGACATCGATCTCCAGCCCGGGCAGTTTGCCCAAGCCGTTGGCCAGAGCGCGGCAGTTTGCGTGATCATCGGCCAAGCGGGCGCGGTTGTGCTCAAGAGCGTGCGCCGCCGCGGCGGCGAGAATGCCCACCTGCCGCATGGCGCCGCCCTGTTGCTTCCGGTAAAAACGCGCCTTGGCGATCACGTCCGTCGTCCCGGCCAAGGCCGAGCCGACTGGCGCGCCGAGTCCCTTCGAGAAACAGACGCTCACTGTGTCGAAGTGGCCGGCGTACCTTGCTTCGCTGACGCCGCTCGCCGCCGAGGCGTTCCAGAGACGCGCGCCGTCGAGGTGCAGTGCCAAGCCGTGTTGGCGTGCCGCGCTCGTGGCCGACTCGACCTGTGCCAGCGGCCAGACACTGCCGCCGCCGCGGTTGTGAGTGTTCTCGATGCAGACTAGGCTCGGCGGCGCGAAGTGGTTGTCCCTCGGCGGCAGTGCGGCCTCGAGTTGCGAGGCGGTGAACTGCCCGCGCTGGCCGTCGAGCAGGCTCACCTGCACCCCGGCCAGCGCCGCAGGCGCACCGGCCTCGTAACAGTGAATGTGCGCGTTGGCGTCGAGCAGGATCGCATCGCCGGGCCGCGTCAGCGAGCGGATCGCCAACTGGTTGGCCATCGTCCCGGACGGCACGAACAACGCCGCCTCCTTGCCGAGCAACGCCGCCGTGCGTTGCTCCAGCTCCCGCACGGTCGGGTCGTCGCCCAGCACATCGTCGCCGACGACGGCGTTGGTCATCGCCTCGCGCATGGTGGCGTCCGGTTGGGTGATCGTGTCGCTGCGCAGATCGATTTTGCCGTTGAGCATGGGCAGGCGAGCATCCCCGCTTGATCAAGCGGAGGCAACGCTTTTGGCACGAACCAAGCTGGGGGAAAGGGGTTGCGCGCGGCGTCGCCGGTGGTACGTTTTGCCGGCCGGAAAGTGAGTCATGGCTGATAAAAAGGACAAATCAACGCTATACAAGCGGTATCTCGCCGAGCGGGAGGAGGTGCTCCGGCACAAATGGCTTGAATCCGAGCGGCTCGGCCGCGACATTGGCTTTGAGCGGGCGTTGATGGACTGGGTTCTCAACCACCGCGCCAAGTGGCGGAAAAGCCGACAAGCTGCCGGGCAGTGACTCGCCGCCGCGATTCCTTTAAAGCGATCCTGTGAGGTCGCCAAGGGACATGCGAAAACAGACGAGACAACTTTGGGAGGGACGAACCGATGCGCACGGTGCTGGTTCGTTTTTTTATGCCCCCAACTCCCGCCATGGCTGATACAAAACTGCTCCTCAATGCTGACGCGATCCAGAGCAGCCTCACGCGCATCGCGCACGAGATCGCCGAGGCCAACACCGACAGCAAGAGCGTCGGGTTGATCGGCATCCAGCGCGGCGGTGTCCACCCGGCCCGGCGCCTGGCCAAGCTGCTTGGCGGCATCTGGGGGCACGACGCGCCGATCGGTGTGCTCGACGTCAGCATGCACCGAGACGACATCGCCCAGCGAGGCATCGTCAGCGTGCAGCCGACGGAGGTGCCATTCGATGTCGAAGGCAAAACAATTGTGCTCATCGACGACGTGCTGTTCAACGGCCGCACCGTCCGCGCCGCGCTTGACGCTGTGCATCACCTTGGCCGTCCGCGCCGGATTCAGCTTGCTGTGCTGATCGATCGCGGTCACCGCGAGCTGCCGATCAAGCCGGACTACGTCGGCAAAAATGTCCCCACCGCTCTTGATGAGCGCATTGAGGTTTCGCTGAGCGAGGCTGGCGGCGACGACTCGGTCACGCTGCAAGCCGGGATCTCCAACGAATGAAATGGACCCGCAAACACCTGCTCGACATCGAGTCGCTGGACGCCGATGAGATTCGCATCATTCTCGACACCACCCGCGCCTTCAAGGCGGTCGGCGAGCGCACGATCAAAAAGGTGCCGGCCCTGCGCGGGCGTACGGTGATTAATCTTTTTGTTGAGCCGTCCACCCGCACGCGCATCAGTTTCGAGCTGGCCGCCATGCGGCTCAACGCGGATGTCATCAACTTCACCGCCGAGGCATCGTCGCTGAAAAAGGGTGAGACGCTCCGAGACACTGGCAAGACGCTCGAGGCGCTCAGCGCCGACGTTATCGTGATCCGACACAGCGCGGAGGGGGCGCCGCACCTGCTCTCGCGGGTGGTCGACTGCAGCGTGGTCAACGCCGGCGACGGCGCGCATGAGCACCCCACGCAGGCGCTGCTCGACACCTTCACGATGTTCGAGAAAAAGGGCGATGTGAGCGGCCTCAATGTCACCATCCTCGGCGACATACTCTACAGCCGCGTGGCCCGCTCGAACATCTGGGCGCTGACCAAGCTCGGCGCGAACGTCACGCTCTGCGGCCCGCCGACGCTGGTGCCGCGCATCTTCGAGAAGATGGGGTGCCGCGTGACACACAACGTCGACGAGGCCCTCGCCGACGCCGACATCGTCAATCTGCTGCGCATCCAGCACGAGCGCCAGCGGCTCTCCGCCTTCCCGAGTATCGGCGAGTACCGGTCGCTCTTCGGCCTGACGAATGAGCGCTTCGCCCGACTCAAGCCGGAAGCCATTGTCATGCACCCCGGCCCGATCAATCGTGGCGTCGAGATCGACAGCGAGATCGCCGACCATCCGCGCTCGACCATTCTCGATCAGGTGACCAACGGCCTCGCCGTTCGCATGGCGGTGATGTTTCTTGTCAGCGGCGGCCAAACGCTGCCCGAGCCAGGCGAATAGCACTTGGCCAAGCCGCCTGCCATGAGCCAACCGTCCATCGCGCTGATCTTCAATCCCGCTGCCCGCGGCGAAAAGGCCCGCCAGTTTCGCGAGTCGCTTGGCCAACTGCGGGATGAGTGCACGCTGCTCGAGACAACCGCGCCTGGCAGCGCGACCGACCTCGCCGCGCAGGCGATTCGCGATGGCTACAAGACCATCGTCGCCACCGGCGGCGACGGCACAGTCAACGAGGTTGTCAACGGCATGGCCGGGATTCGCGACGGCCTTGGCCGGGCGCAGCTCGGCATCCTGCCGCTGGGGACGATGAACGTGTTCGCCCGCGAACTGGGCATCCCGCTTGCAGTCAAGCGCGCCTGGGAGACGATTCAGCATGGCCGGGCGCGCGCTGTTGATCTGCCTCTGGCCAGGGTGCAGACGGCCGATGGCCAGGCAGAGCGTTACTTCGTCCAGATGGCCGGTGCCGGGCTGGACGCCGACGCGGTCGGTGGCGTGAGCATTGCGTTGAAGAAAAAAGTCGGCCCACTCGCGTACCTGTTTTCCACCCTCGCCGCGCTCAGGGCCAAGCCGCCCGGACTGACGGCCAAGTGGAAAGGCGGCTCGGCGCGGGGCGAGTGGATGTGTGTTGGTAACGGCATGTTTTACGGCGGGCCGATCGTGCTATTCCCAGACGCGAAGCTCAACGATGGCCGGCTCGACTTGTGCGTATTTCCTCGCATCAATGCCGGCTCGGTGTCGCGCGGTGTCGCGTCGATGGCGCTTGGCCGGATCGGCGACTGGCCCGGCGCGGAGCATTACCGGGTGAGCGAAATGACCATCGACGGCCCGGCCGGGACGCGCGTCCAAGCCGACGGCGATTTCATCGGCACGCTGCCGGTGACGATCTCGCTGAGGCCGCGTGCGCTGAAGGTGTTCGTACCGTCCGGCAAATGATTTCTTGCCGCTTGGTCAAGTGGAGGCAACGCTGAGCCCGCGTGGGAATGACAGGAAAAGTTTATCTTGTGGGCGCCGGGCCGGGGGATGCTGGGCTGCTTACGCTGCGCGGTGCCGAGCTGTTACGTCGGGCCGACGTGGTGGTTTACGACTCGTTGGTCAATCGCGAGTTGCTAGCACTTGCACCGGAGTCGGCCGAGTTGATCTTCGGCGGGAAACGCCCCCGCGAGCGGGCCATTCCGCAGGAGGAGCTGAACCGGCTGCTCGTCGAGAAAGCCGGGGCAGGCAAAACGGTCGTGCGGCTCAAGGGGGGCGATCCGTACATCTTTGGCCGGGGTGGAGAGGAGGCGGCTGGATTGCGCCGCGACGGCGTGCCGTTCGAGGTCGTGCCGGGTATCTCGTCGATCATCGCCGCGCCGAGTTATGCCGGCATCCCGCTGACACATCGCGATCACTGCTCGAGCTTCACCGTCATCACCGGCCACGAGGACCCCGACAAGGACGAAAGTGCACTGGACTGGGAGCACATCGCCCGCGAGCCGGGCACAAAGGTGCTGCTGATGGGTGTCGAGCGGATCGGCGAAATCGTCGCCGCCCTTGAGGCCAACGGCCTGTCTGCCGACACGCCGGCGGCGATGGTTCGCTGGGGCACAATGGGTCGGCAACAGACGATCACCGCCACAGTGGGCACTCTCGTCGACGAGGTGGCAAAGGCCGCTTTTAAGGCGCCGGTGGTGACGGTCATTGGTGGAGTCTCGAGGCTGCGCGACACACTCAACTGGTTCGAAAACCGGCCGCTTTTCGGGCAGCGCGTCGTGGTCACCCGTACCCGCGCGGAGGCCGGCAAATTGTCCGGGCAGCTCCGGGATCTCGGTGCGGATGTGCTCGAGATTCCCACCATCCGAATCGTGCCGCCGACAACCAACGAGCCGATCATCGAGTCCGTCACCGGCATTGGCAGCTACGATTGGATCATCTTCACAAGCGCCAAAGGAGTGGAGCATTTCTTCGACTTTTTTTTCAAGGCCTTCCGTGATGTGCGCGACCTCGGCAGTGTGCGTTTCGCCGCTGTTGGCCCGGCCACGGCGAAAAAACTTCGGGAGCTGCACATCAACATCGACCTCATGCCGGAGACGTACACCGCCAAGGCAACGGCCAAGGCGCTGCTCGATTTTCAAAATGTCGAGAACGTCTCGGTGCTGCTCGCCCGCGCCGAGGCGGCGAACCCGGAGTTGCCCCGGTTGCTGGAGGATCAGGGGGCGATCGTCGATGACATCGCGTTTTACAAGACCGTGCCCGAGACGGCGGATCGCAACGGCGCGGCGGAGGAATTTGAGGCACACGGCGCGGACTGGATCACGTTCGCGAGCGGTTCAGCGGTTCGGAATTTCGATGCCCGGTTCGGCTTGGCCAAGCGCTGCGCGGATCACCCCGGTCTCAAGTTGGCGTCGATCGGCCCCGAGACGACCAAGGTGCTCAAGGAGCTTGGCCTCAAGTCCACTGTCGAAGCCAGAGAACACACCGTCGACGGCTTGGCAGCCGTGCTGCTTAAAAAATGAGCAGTGAGCGGTAAGCTTGGCCAAGCCTTACCCGATGCGGAATGAGATTTTTTTGACCATCTCGCGGCCCATGGCGTGCTGCATACGTTGCAGGATTTCGTGTCGGCGGTAGCGCACGATTTCGTCCAGCCACACGCTCGAGTCCACGTTGACGAACATTGTCCCGTGGCGGATGTTGACCGGTTGCGCGTGGGCGGTGACGGTTGGGTCGATCGTTTGGTTCCACACATTCACCAGTTCGGTTTCGGCTCGGCGACGGTCGAGTTGAAGCGCGCCGAGTACGTTTTTCACCACGGCACCGATGCTGTGCGACTTGTTGCCGTGTGTTTTCTCCAATTCCTTCACGTCAACGCTGCGCCAGTCGCGCAGCACTTGGTCACGTGGGCCGAGACGGCGCGAGCGGCGACGCTTGAATCGGCGTTGGAACAGGTGAAAGGCCATATGCGAGGCGACCCCCATCAAACGGTCTGCGGTGGCCGGAGTCAATCCGGTAAACGATCCGCAGATTCTGCTTGCATGATGCCAGGGGCATGAGAAACATCTCCGCGCGTTATGACAATTAGATTTGTTTTATCTACGTTGGTGTTTGGCGTTCTGCTCACTTCGGCTGTGGCTGCTGATAAGCTCGAAAAGCGCAAATCCCCGAAGGAGGCCAGGGCGTACATTATCACTCCAAAGGATGGAAAAACGGTGAACAAAAAATTCACCGTTCGATTCGGTCTCAAGGGGATGGGCGTCGCCCCGGCCGGAATCGACAAGGAAAATACCGGCCACCATCACTTGTTGATTGACGTAGGCAAGCTGCCGAGCCTCGATCTGCCGCTTGCTGCCACAGACAATATTCGCCACTTCGGTGGTGGGCAGACTCAGGTGACGCTGGAGCTATCGCCCGGCAAGCACACGCTTCAGCTCGTGCTTGGAGACTGGATTCATTTGGCTCACAGTCCGCCGGTGGTCTCCAAGAAAATCACCATTACGGTGAAATGACGGAACACGATAATTTCCAAAACCCCGGCCAAGCGTCGGGGTGTTTTGTAGGCTTGACCGTTGTGCTTGGCCTTAGCTTGGCGATTGGTCAGGCGGGAGCGGCTGACTACTTGATCCGGGTCGATGCCGGACAGCACGATCGCAGCAACTCGCCGCTCACTTTTGCGCTGCCAGAGCTTGGCCAAGCGCACTGGAAGCTCACCGGCCCCGGTGACCAAGCGGTGGCTATTCAGTCGGACGGTTCCGGTTTGGCCACGTTTATCGTCGGGAAGCTCGCCGCCTTCAAGACGGCCGTTTACCGACTCGCCCCCGCCGCCAAGCCGACCCACGAAAACGTCGTCAGCCTAGTCGAGAGGGGTGGCCGACTGCGTATATCGGTCGGTGACAGGACGGTGATGCATTATCAGGCGGAGAAGAGCACGTTGCCGAGGGACGATCTCGAGCCGATCTACCGCCGGGGCGGCTACATTCATCCGGTTGTGACGCCGGACGGTACGGTCATCACCGACGACTACCCGCACAACCACAAGCATCACCACGGCATTTGGTTTCCGTGGACCAACACAATATTTGAGGGCCGCAAGCCGGACTTTTGGAATATGGGCAAGGGCACCGGTACCGTCGAGTTCACCGGTCTGCATGGCCGATGGAGCGGCCCGGTGCATGCCGGATTCTCGAGCTCCCACCAGTTCGTCGATCTCACTGCGAAATCCAGAAAAGTCGCCCTCACGGAGACGTGGCGCGTGCAGGTGTACGCCACCGGGCAAGCGTATCACCTCTTTGAACTGGAGTCGGTGCAGCGTTGCGCCGGCGGGAGCAAAATCCGGTTTCCGCAATACCGCTACGGTGGCTTGGGCTTCCGTGGTCATGGTGATTGGGATGGCAAAGAGAACTGCTTTTACCTGACGGCCAACGGCGAGAGCGACCGCATCAAGGGCCACGCCACCCGCGCGCGCTGGTGCCACGTCGGTGGGCGAACCGGCGGCAAGTGGGGCGGCATCAGCGTGCTGTGCCACCCGGATAATTTCCGTTTCCCGCAGCCGATGCGTATCCACCCGAGCGAGCCGTTTTTCAACTTCGCCCCGTCGCAGGTCGGTGACTGGGAAATCAAGCCGGGCGAGGAGTACGTGTCGAGCTACCGCTTCGTCGTGACCGACGGCCGCGCAGACGCCGAACTGCTCGAGCGCCTCTGGCGCGACTACGCTCAACCGCCACGAGTCGAGGTGTACGCCGCCGAGTAACCACCCGCTCAGCCAAGTAGCGATTTTTGCGTTTGCGCGGCGGAAAAATCAGAGTTAGCCTCCGGACTCCTTTATGAAATGGATTGCAGTTATCGCATTGTGTCTGGCCGTTGTTTTGTTTGCCCTTCAACGGTCAGAAGTTGGGCTGGAGCAGCGTGAGGACGGCCTTTACTACAAGTCCGACGCGGAAACAGCGTTCTCCGGGGACGGTTTAGTTTATCACGCAAACGGCCAAAAAGCGCAGGAGGGGAAAATTGATAATGGAAAGCCGACCGGCCCGTGGAAATTGTGGCATGCCAACGGCCAGATTTTCTGGGAAGGCAGCTACAAGGACGGCAAAAAGGACGGCGTTTGGACACACCGCGACGAGACCGGTGCCAAGGTGTCCGAGTCCACTTGGAAAGACGGCGTTGAGGAGGCACCCCCGCCTACACCGGAACCCTCTCCCGACATAGCACCTGCAGCGCAAACTGAACAAAAACAAAACGAGTAAAAGATGACGGCATGAAATATCTCGAACTCCCCGTGTTGGCGACTGTCGCCGTGGTGATTGCTGGTTGTCAGGCTGCTAAACAACAGACACACAAGGGCGAGGCATCGATCTTTCGCCCTGAGCTTTGGTTGAAAGATGATGGACTCTACCACACCGCCGATGCCGATGAACCGTACACGGGAAGACACGAGGCCTGGTATGCCAACGGCGACAAGGCATGGGAGGGCGAGATGATTGATGGCAAGCGCCACGGCCAGTACACCCAGTGGTATCCGGAAAACGGCGGTCGCCACGTCGCTGGGCATTATCTTGGAGGAAACCGTCACGGGGAATGGGGCCAGTGGTATCCCGGTGGCCAAGCGGAAATCACCTCAGATTATCTGGATGGTATCGAGTCCAAGATAACGTTCTACTCGGAAAGAGGGGATGTGGTGTCCGAAAAAGTTTATTGGGAAAAGGTTCGGCAAAGGCTGAACCGGCAGACTTGGCGAAACTTCAACGTCGATCATGGGCGGAACACTCCAAGCTACTACCACTCATCGTATTATTACCAAGGTTCCTCCGGTTGGACGCCTCCCGGCGGCGGGACAGCGAGCGATTTCCGCAACCTCGGTGGTGGTGCTTCCTCCCACAGTGGCGGAGGTGGATATACGGGCGGAGGTGGTTCGTCCGGAGGTGGCGGTTCCAGCGGCGGAGCTTCCGTGAGCGCGCCGGAGGGTGGTTCCGGTGGCAGCCCGAATACGCCCTGACTCCTCTCCGTGCGCGATTGGCCAAGCGAACAGCCTTGCCATGGCCGGTGGTCTCGGGGAAGTTTGCCGCGTGAGATTTTTACCCACTCAATTGGTCTCCCTGGCCCTGCTCATAGGCTGCGGCTCCGGCGAAGCTCCCCCGCCTTCGCCCGTCGAGCCTGCCCCGGCATCCGTCGCCAAGCCGGTCGTTGAGCCTGTCCCTGAAGCCAAGCCCGCTCCTGAGCCGATTCAACCGACTGCACCGCCGCTGCCAGTTGCCGAGCCGGCACCTGCGCCACCACCCGAGCCGGAGTCAGCCAAGCTTGCCGCGCCAGCGCCTGCCCCTGAGATCAATCCCGCCCCCGAGCCCGTCACCGCCGCGCCGTCGATTCGCAAGCCCGAGCGCGAACGCTTCATCGAGGAGCATCGCCTTGAGCTGAAGGATCAACGTTGGCATGTGCTCAGCGAGCCCGAGCCGTACACCGGCCAGACCAAGCGTTGGACCGTCGAGGGCTGGAAACAGGCCGAGGGCGGCTACTTGAACGGCCTCCAGCACG
>DASCOW010000211.1:0-1604 GCA_036012205.1 Verrucomicrobiota bacterium | reverse complement strand
GGTGTTTTTATCGAGCCATCTCGCCACCGCCGATGCGCGCACCGGCGTGCGCCCGACGCCGGATCGGAGCCGGGAAAACGAGGTCGGCCGGAATCTGTACGGCCGGGAACTCATCGGCACAATGGGCTTGGGCTGCATTGTTTGTCATCAACTCGGCGGGCACAAGTCACTCGGCATTCAGGGCACGGATTTGTCCCACGCACCGGACCGGCTGCGCCCCGAGTGGTTTCGCGATTACCTCATCGAGCCGGCCAGGTTTCGCTCCGGCACGCGTATGCCCTCCTTCTGGCCCAATGGCAAAGCCACGAGCAAAGTTCTCGGCGGCAATACCGAGAGACAGATCGACAGCCTCTGGGTTTACCTGAAGGAACGAGACCAAACGCGCCTCCCCATTGGACTGGAAGACAAAGGCTCGTTCGAATTGATCCCCCGCGGCGAGCCGATTGTATTTCGCACGTTCATGGAGAACGCCGGGCCACATGCAATTGCCGTCGGTTTTCCGGAGGGAACCCATGCGGCGTTCGATGCCGAGCAGGTTCGCTGGGCGTTGCTGTGGCGTGGAAAATTCCTGGACGCCGAAAGTACTTGGGATGATCGCTTCACGCCGTTGGCCAAGCCGCTTGGCTTGCAGGTTGTAACGTTGCCGTCCGGCGCAGCGGTTGCCGCCTTGGCCAATTTACAGCAGCCTTGGCCAAGCGATGGCCTACAGTTTCGCGGCTATCGACTGTCCGGTGCCGGCACACCGACTTTCCTCTATCAGCTTGGCCAAGCGTACATCGAGGACACACTCATTCCGGTGGCCGGAGGCTTCCGGCGGAGCATGAAGTTCAGCGGCGGCCAAGGCCGGCTGTGGGTGCGCTTGGCCGTGGCTACGAAATTCACCAACCCTGAACCCGACGTGTGGACAGGTGATGATGCGATCATGATCGGCGCGCCAACGGGGCGGGTCCGGCTCATCAACGACCGGTCGGAACTGCTCGTGCCGGTGGAGTTCGATGCTGATAAAAACGCAATGCTGGAGGTGGCATGGCGATGGTAAAAACGACACTCGCAAGTCTGATGTTCGGGGCGTTGGCAGCCAACGCCGCGGAGAATGATTTTTATCAGCTTACCTCCATCCCGTTCCCGGTGGAACTGAAGCTCGAGATCAGCGGGATGGCGGCTTTGCCTGATGACCGCATGGCATTGGCTATTCGCAAGGGCGAGATTTGGATCGCCGAAAAACTGTCGAGTGGCAAGCCGACCTTTCGCCAGTTTGCCAGCGGGTTGCACGAGCCGCTTGGCCTCGCGTACAGGGAAGGCGACCTGTACACCGTCCAGCGCAGCGAACTCACGCGGCTGCGCGACACGGACGGCGACGGGCGGGCGGACGAGTATCTCGCCCATGCAAAGGGCTGGGGTGTCACCGGCAATTATCACGAGTACGCCTACGGCCCGGCGATAGACGGGCAAGGTAATCTGTGGCTCGCACTCAACTGCACAATCGGCAATGGGCCGTTCCTAGACAACCGTTGGCGGGGTTGGAGTGTCCGCGTTGAAGCAAACGGCAATTGGTCACCAATGTCGGGCGGATTCCGCTCCCCCTCCGGCATCGGCACAAATCT
>DASCOW010000210.1:0-2784 GCA_036012205.1 Verrucomicrobiota bacterium | reverse complement strand
CGAGTGAAGATTAATTTATGCTAAAAGCTGGAATCGTCGGGCTGCCCAATGTCGGCAAGTCAACCCTGTTCAACGCCGTCACCCGCACCCGCAAGGCGGAGTCGGCGAACTACCCATTCTGCACCATCGATCCCAACGTAGGCGTCGTCAACGTGCCAGACGAGCGACTCGACGTACTCTCGAACATCTCCAAATCGGCTGAAATTATCCCGGCCTCGGTAGAGTTCGTCGACATCGCCGGTTTGGTGAAGGGCGCCTCCGCCGGTGAAGGGCTGGGCAACCAGTTCCTGAGCCACATCCGCGAGGTGGACGCCATCGTGCATGTGGTACGCTGCTTTGAGGACGACGACATCCACCACGTCGATGGCAGCATCGACCCTGTGCGCGACATCGAAACGATTTCCACCGAGTTAATCCTCGCTGACTTGGAGGCGGTACAGCGTAGGGGTGAGAAGTTGAATAAGGAGACCAAGCGCGGCGACAAAGAAGCGGCGGCGCTGCTGACAATCATCGAAAAAATCGAGCCTCACCTCAGCGATGGCAAGCCAGCGATCACCTGTGAGTTAAGCGACGACGAGTCGGTCTTGGCCAAGCGACTCTTCCTGCTCTCTGCCAAGCCGACTCTGTTCGCCGCAAACATGAAAGACACCGAGCTTACTGATGCGGACTCCAATCCGTACTTGGCCAAAGTTCGCGAGTATGCCGCCGAGCATCACGGCTGCGAAACGGTGGCGATCAGTGCGCAAATCGAGAGCGAGCTGGCCGATTTATCCGAGGAGGAGACGTCCGAGTTTCTGGCCGAGATGGGCGTGGCCGAGAGCGGCGCCGGGCAGTTGATCCACAAGTCGTACTCGTTGCTGGGCCTGCAGACCTACTTCACCACCGGCGAGAAGGAAACGCGTGCCTGGACGATCCATATCGGCGACACCGCGCCCAAGGCGGCGGGTGTGATCCACGGCGATTTTGAGCGTGGCTTCATCAAGGCCGAAACGGTATCGTACACCGACTTGGCTGCGTGTGGCTCGATTGCTGCTGCCCGCGACAAGGGTCTGTACCGGATGGAGGGCAAGGAATACGTCGTTCAGGAAGGCGACGTGATGCTGTTTAAATTCAACGTCTGAACGGCCAAACCGATGAGCAACGAACGACTGGTTTATCTCGACAACAACGCCACGACACGGATCTCGCCCGAGGTCGTCGAGGCGATGTTGCCTTGCCTCACTGAGCACTGGGGCAATCCGTCGAGCGCGTATGAATTGGCCAACGTGCCTGCGCGCATGATCGAAACTGCCCGCGAGCAAGTGGCCAAGCTGATCGGCGCCGACCCGCGCAACATCGTTTTCACCAGTTGCGGCACCGAGAGCAACAACGCCGCCATCCAGAGCGCGCTCCACTGCAACCCCACCAAGCGGCATGTCATCACCTCGGCGGTGGAACACTCGGCCAACATCAAGTTTTGCCGTCAACTCGAAAAACGCGGCTACGAGGCGACGTTTCTGCCGGTGGATCTTGACGGAGGCGTCGACCTCTGCGACTTGCAGGCAGCGATCCGCCCCGACACCGCGATCGTCTCCATCATGTGGGCGAACAACGAGACCGGCGTACTGTTTCCGGTGGAAGAACTCGCAGCGATCTGCCGCAGTCACGGAGTTTTGTTCCATACCGACGCCGTACAGGCCGCCGGCAAGCTGCCGATCGACGTGCAAAAACTAGGCGTCGATTTCCTCTCTCTCTCCGCCCACAAGCTGCGCGCGCCCAAGGGCATCGGCCTGCTGTACATCAAGCCGGGCGCGCCGTTTCAGCCATACATCATCGGCGGCGGGCAGGAGCGCAGCCAACGCGGCGGCACAGAGAATGTCGCCAACATCGTCGCCTTCGGCAAGGCGGCCGAATTGGCACTTAGACATATCGCCGATGAAAATATCCGGGTGCGCGCCCTACGCGACACGCTCGAGCAGGGTATCCTGCAGGCGATTCGCGGCTCCGTGCGAAACGGTGGCGGCGAGCCAAGACTCCCCAACACAACAAATATCGGTTTCGACAGCGTCGAGGCCGAAGCAATCCTGCTGTTGCTTGACCGTGAGGGTATCTGCGCCTCAAGCGGTTCGGCCTGCACCACAGGTTCTATCGAGCCATCGCACGTGCTGCGGGCCATGGGCGTGCCGTTATCGCGCTCAAAAGGTTCGCTGCGGTTCAGCCTCGGACTCGACAACACGGAGGCGGACGTGAAATGCGTACTGGATAAACTGCCGGCGATCGTTTCCCGCCTACGCGATGCCTCCCCCGATGATCCGCTTGACCAAGCGGAAGAGCGCCTGGCAAGCGCCGGTTAACCCAGCGCGGCGATTACCTCCTTCATCGACTTCTCCTGCTCGAGCATCGACTCCACCAACTTAAACTGCACCCGAGCGCGGGCGAGGTTCTGCCCCTCACGGTGTACGCGAAAATAAGCGTCGCCGTTCAAGTGATCGGTTAGGAAACGGATGCCCAATGTGAGCGTAATGACCTTGCCGGAAATCGCGAGGTGATCCCGCTCGGCTTGAGTCAGAAATTCACTCGCCTCGGCGAGGTAGCCCTTTGCCAATTCTTCAAAATACTCCAACCGCATGGTCACCTTGGTCAAGTCACACTCATCCTCGGCGGCCGGGCTGGTGAGCGTGCGCATCATGTCGCCAAAGTCGTAGTGCACCAGCCCAGGCATCACCGTATCGAGATCGACAATGCAAACCACCTCGCCGCTGTCGCGGTCGAACAGCACATTGTCGATTTTGGTGTCGTTGTGGG
>DASCOW010000209.1:0-3128 GCA_036012205.1 Verrucomicrobiota bacterium | reverse complement strand
TCGCAGCCTTGGGCAGGAGGTGTTTTACCTGACCGGCCTCGACGAGCACGGCCAAAAGGTGCAGGCGGCCGCCAAGGACGCAGGTAAGGATCCGCAGGCGTACTGCGATGAGTTCGCGGAAATCTGGGAGGCTTTCGCCGGTTGCTTGAATCTGACAAACGCCGAATTCGTTCGTACGTCGTCAGAGCGCCACAAGGCGTTCGTGTGTGCGGTGCTGCAGAAACTGCACGACGGGGGTCACTTTTATCAGGCAGAGTATCGCGGTTTTTACTCGGCTCGGCAGGAGACGTTTTTAACCGAAAAAGACCGGCGCGAGGACGGGACATTCGATTCACTTTACGGTGAGGTCACCGAGTTGGTGGAGCACAACTATTACTTCAAGCTCGGCGAACATCAGCAGTGGCTGATCGATCACATCGAGGCCAACCCCAATTTTGTCCAGCCGGCGTCACGTCGCAACGAGGTGCTTGGTTTCCTCAAGAACAACACCCTCGAGGATCTGTGCATCACTCGCCCCAAGGAACGGCTCGAGTGGGGGATTCCGCTGCCGTTCGACGAGGATTACGTGACGTACGTTTGGTTTGACGCGCTGAGCAACTACACCAGCATCCCGGCAGCGCTTGGCGACGCGGCGGTGGCCGGGCCGACCGGCCTTGAGGTCAAGCCGGACGCCCCTTCCCTCTGGCCTGCAGACATCCACGTCATCGGCAAAGACATTCTCAAGTTTCACGCTGTCTACTGGCCGATCATGCTGAAGGCGATGGAGCTACCGCTGCCGGGGCAGGTGCTCGTGCACGGTTGGTGGCAGAAAGACGGCCAGAAGATGAGCAAGACCACCGGCAACGTCGTCGATCCTGTTGTCGTCATTGATGAGTGGGGCGTTGATGCGTTCCGCTACTACGTCGTTCGCGAGTTGGACATCGGACCGGACGGCAACTGGACCGATGAAAGTTTTCAGGCTCGCTACTCCGCCGAACTGGCCAACGGCCTCGGCAACCTCGTCAACCGATCGCTCTCGATGCTCAACCGCTACCGGGGCGGCACCCTCGAGGCGACCTCCGACGAACTCGCTGCAGATGCGGGAAAATGGATCGCCGAGGCACGGATAAACTACGAGTCGCACCGCATCCAAGCGGCGCTGGTGAGCGTGTGGGGATTGGTCGATCGCGCTAACCAATACGTCGAGCAGACCGCGCCATTCAAACTGGCCAAGCAGGAGGATCAAGCCGACCGGCTCAACGAGGTACTGTACAATCTCGCCGAGTCGTGCCGCATATTGGCAGTGCTGCTCTGGCCTGTCATTCCGGATACGGCGGAGAAACTCTTCGAGCAGCTTGCCCTCGGCGGCTCCCCGGCCGACTTCAGCCTCGCGCAATGGGGTGGCTTGGCCAAGGGCCACACCTGCAACAAACCCACCCCGCTCTTCCCCCGCAAGGATCTCGAGAAGAAATAGCGCTTGGTTGTGCCGCTTGGCTTGGCGCGGTAGCGTCCCGGGCGGCGATGAAAAGATGGACCTTTTTCCTTTGCGGACTGCTCATGACGAGCGTGGGCTCAGCCGATGAAGCGCCCCGGCGATCCCCCATTATCGACGACCCGTTTCTTTGGTTGGAGGAAGTCGAGGGCAAACGCGCGCTCGAATGGGTGGAGCAACGCAACGGCGAAACCCTAGACGAGCTTCAGGCCGACGAGCGTTATGCACGCTTCCTCGCGCAGGCAGAGGCGTTGCTCAACGCCAGGGACCGCATCCCGTACGGCTCGGTTCGCGGCCGGCACATTTACAATTTTTGGCGGGATGCCGACCACGTCCGGGGCATCGTACGCCGGACGCCGCTGGCCTCGTACCGCACGACCGAACCGAAGTGGGAGACGGTGCTTGATATCGATGCTCTGGCCGAGTCCGAGAATGAAAACTGGGTGTACAAGGGCATCGCATGGCTCGCGCCCGGCTATGAGCACTGCCTCGTCAAGCTTTCGCGCGGGGGGGCGGATGCGTCGGTTCATCGCGAGTTCAACACATTGGCCAAGCGCTTCGTCGAGGGCGGTTTTGTGTTGCCGGAGGCCAAGTCCGGCGTCACATGGCTGAACCGCGATACACTGCTCGTCGGCACCGATTGGGGCGAAGGCTCGCTGACGGCATCCGGCTATCCGCGCATCGCGAAGCGCTGGAAACGCGGTACGCCCCTGGCCAAGGCCGAAACGCTATTCGAGGGACGGCACGAGGACATCGGCATCTGGCCTCGCGTGCTGGACTCCGGCAAGGCGACCCTGCCGATGATCGACCAGTCGCTGACGTTTTACACCGGCGCATACCACCTCATTGGCGATAACGGCCAACTGCAGCGGTTGCCGTTGCAGGATTCGGCCGACTTGGCCGGGTTTTACGCCGGGCGAATCCTGTTCACCCTGCGCGAGGCGTGGGAGGTCGCGGGGCGGACCTTGCCGCAGGGTGCGCTGCTGGCGATCAACGCGGCGGCGCTTCGGCCAAGCGGCAAGCTGCCGCACGTCGAGACCATTTACACGCCGGACAACCGGACGAGCATCGAAAGCGTCACCGTGTCGCGCAGCGGTCTTTACGTGTCGCTGCTGCAAAACGTGAAGGGACGCATTCTGCGCTTCGGCGTGGATGCCAAGTCCGGCGAGTGGAGCGCCGAGTCGCTGCCGTTGCCGCCCAACGGCACAGTGTCCCTCTCGGCGGCGAGCGCTCACTCTGACACGGTGCTGGTAAACTACGAGGATCACATCACGCCGGACCGGCTGAGCGAGTACGACGCCGGGGCCAATGCGCTGTCGCTGCTCAAGTCGCTGCCAGCTCGGTTCCAGGCCGACAATCTTCAGGTCAGCCAGCACATGGCCGGGAGCGCGGATGGCGAAGTGGTGCCGTACTTCGTGATTCACCGCAGGGGGCTCAAGCCCAACGGCTCAACGCCGACGATCCTGCACGGCTACGGCGGATTCAAGATTTCGCTCAAGCCCACCTACTCGG
Source organism: Verrucomicrobiota bacterium (assembly GCA_036012205.1). GTDB lineage: Bacteria > Verrucomicrobiota > Verrucomicrobiia > Limisphaerales > UBA1096 > UBA1096. Next base: position 145 of record DASCOW010000209.1, on the reverse strand, counting down.
CGACGATCGGCAAGCTGTGGCTCGAACGCGGAGGCGCGTACGCCGTGGCGAACATCCGCGGTGGCGGCGAGTTCGGCCCGCGCTGGCACAAGGCCGCGCTCAAGACAAACCGGCAGCGAGCTTATGATGACTTCATTGCCGTGGC
>DASCOW010000208.1:0-3914 GCA_036012205.1 Verrucomicrobiota bacterium | reverse complement strand
ACGACCTGTACGTCGTCTGCTTCGACTCGATCTTCGACGGCTGGGCCGGCAAGGCGCGAGTCGGCACAATCGGGCTTTGGCTCAACGGCGGCTTCAGTAACGACACCATCCAGCACGAGCTCGGCCACAACCTTGGCCTGTACCACGCCAACGCCTGGGTGCCTTCACAGGGTGATTCCCCGATCGGCGACGGCGAGCACGAAGAGTACGGCGACCCGTACGACAACATGGGCAACTACTCGCCGTACGGGCACTTTAACGTCTATTTCAAGAACTATCTTTCGTGGATCCCGAACACATCGGTGAAGTCGGTCTCGCGCACCGGCACCTACCGGTTGAAGGCGCACGACCATCGCGAGGCCAGCATCGGCGTACGCGCGCTAAAGATCGGAAAAAACTCCGGGCGCGACTACTGGGTGGGCGTTCGGCACTGGCTGGTCGGAGAGGAAATTATGCTGCGCTGGGGGCTCAAGTCGGGCAGTTGGATGAACGGCGACGGCTCGCTGCTGCTCGACATGACCCCGGAGACGCGCCGAGCCTTTGAGGAGAGCCAGCCTCGCGACCATTCATTGCAGATAGGCAAAACATTCCACGACAGCAGTCGGCGGATGTCGATCACCCCGGTCGCCCGGGGCGGTGATGACCACAAGCTGTGGGTGGACATGCGAGTGGTGTACGGCTCGGTTTCCTCCAATCGCGCGCCAAACGTGAGCATCGACGGCACGACGGTGAAGAGCAAAGTGGGCGAGTTGTTCAACCTCACGGCGAGCGGCACCGATCCCGACAACGATGCGCTGTTTTATCGCTGGGATTTCGGCGACGGCACCGACGCGGCCTTCGGCAAAACGGTTTCGCACACCTACTTTCTCGGCTCTGGCTCGACGTTTTTGGTCACTTGCACGGCGGTTGACGGCAAAGGCGGCAACGCGGAGGCCACCGTCCCTGTCGCAGTTGAGGGCAGCGACGACCCGATCAATAGCTGGACACAAACCACGCTGACCGACACCGGCAACTTCTCGTTTGCGATGTTCGGTGACGGTCAGTTTCTCGTGGGCGGCGACGGAGGCACCTTGGCCGGACGCGATGCCGGCGGGACGGCTTGGACCAGAGTCAGCGACAGCGGCACAAGGCAGCGGCTCTTCGGCGGCGTCATCGCAGGAGATATCCGCTTGGCCGTCGGCTGGCTGGGCACAGTGACAGTTTCCAGTAACGACGGCGCTTGGCGCTTGAGCAAGGGCGTCGATCCGGTGAACCTTGAGGATGTGATCCACGACAGTGACCGCTTCCTCGCAGTGGGCAAGGGGGGCAAAGTCGGTCTGTCGGTGGACGGCGAGGCGTGGGCGTTTCACGACAGCGGCACCACCGCGTGGCTCAAGCACATCTCGCCCGGCGGTGGACAGTATGTTGCCGTCGGCACGCGGGGCACGATTGTCACCTCGGCGAACAGCACGGAGTGGACGCTGCGCGACACGCCGACAACGAACGGCCTCGAGAGCGTGGCGTTCGGTGACGGTAGGTTTGTCACCGTCGGCTTCAAGGGCACGATTCTTTACTCGGGTGACGGGCGGCGCTGGCTCGCGACCAAGTCAGGAACGACCGAGTGGCTCAATGACGTGACCTTCGGCGGCGGGATGTTCGTTGCAGTCGGCGCGAACGGCACGCTGCTAACATCGGTGGACGGCAAGTCGTGGCTGCGCCGCAGCTCCGGCACGGAGACGACGCTCGGCGGCGTGGCGTTTGGCGACCGGCGGTTCATCATTGCCGGACGGGCCGGCTTGATCCTCGAATCGGGTCACCTGCCCTCGCCGCCCGTGCCGCCAACACTCTCCGCCGCTCTGGCCGAAGGCGGCAAGCCGCGACTGGTCATCGCAGGGCAGAAAGGCCAGCTGTATCGCATCGAAGTCTCAGCCGATCTGCGGCAGTGGCGAGTGCTCAAACTCGTCGAGGGTGCGGCTCAACCGGTGGAGTTCGTTGACGAGTCGACCACGACAGAGCGCAGCTATTTTTACCGCACCGTCACGCCGTAGCATTTTGCCTTTCGCTTGGCCAAGCGGGACGATACATTTCGCCGTGTCGACTTGAAAACAAATGAACACTTTCCTGAGGTTATTCAGTTGGACAACCCTGCTCTGCTGCGTGGCGTGCGGTGAGACGGCCGACCAGAAGGCCAAGCCGGCCGGCAGCACCCCAAAACCCGTCGTGAGCGAATCCAACGAACCCCTGACAAGGCCGGCCAAGGCCGGGGTGGTCACCCTCGGTGCCGGGTGTTTCTGGTGTGTTGAGGCAGTGTACCAGCGGATCGACGGCATCACAAAAGTCAGCTCCGGCTACATGGGCGGCACGGTGGCCCACCCGACTTACAAACAAATCTGCACCGGCCGCACCGGCCATGCCGAGGTGGTCAAGGTGGAGTTCGATCCGGCGAAGATTACGCTCGAAAAAGTGCTGACGGTATTCTGGAAAGCTCACGACCCGACCACGCTTAACCGACAGGGCGCCGACATCGGAACACAGTACCGGTCGGCGATTTTTTTTCACACCGAAGCCGACAAGGCGGTGGCGGAAAAATCGATGAAGGCCGCCGACCGATCGGGCGAATTTCGCAGCCCGATCGTAACCGAGATCACCCCGGCGGCGACCTTTTACAAAGCCGAGGGGTATCACCAAAACTACTTCAACCTGAACGCCAACGCGCCGTATTGCCGTGCCGTCATATGGCCCAAGCTCCGCAAGCTGGGCCTCAAGTTCAAGGAACAGTAACCTCTGACAACAATGCAAAAAAAGAACAGGCTGCTCGTTGCCCTGCTGCCCGCCTTGGTTTTTGCCGTTCAGTCGGCAGCCCAGGATCTAGCCCCATACGGATTCGATGACTTCTTTGACACGTCACGCTTGCTCAAAATCGACCTGAATGTCGATCCCGAAGACTGGAATAAGTTGAGAGTGCAGCATCGGTCGCTGGTCAAGACCCTGCGCACCGACATCCCTCCGTCGGACCAGGAGAAACCGTTCGACTATGTGCCCGCGAACCTGGCAATCGACGGCACCGACGTCGGCAAGGTGGCCATTCGCAAGAAAGGGTTCGTCGGCTCGCTCGACCACAACCGTCCTTCGCTCAAGATTCAAATAGACAACTACGAAAAGAAAAAGATGTTCGCCGGCGTGGACACTCTCACGCTGAACAACAACAAGCAGGATCGATCGCGAGTGCATCAACTCATCGGCTACCAGTTTTTTCGCGCGGCGGGATTGCCAGCATCACACTGCAACCTTGCGCTCGTGAGTGTGAACGGTAAATCACTCGGCATTTATTCCAACGTCGAGTCGCTCGACAAGCACTACTTCCGCCGGGCGTTCAAAAACGCCAAAGGTACTCTCTATGAGGGTACGGTTTGCGATTTTCATATGCACTCACTGATCCGTTTCGAGCGCAAGTTTGGACCGAAAAAAGCCATTGCATCCATCAAAAAAACCAGCATCGCGTTGGACTCTAACGACCGCTCGATACTGGACAAACTCGGCAGACATCTGGATCTCGACCAGTTTTACCGTTACTGGGCGACCGAGGTGCTCATCGGTCACTGGGACGGCTACGTCAGCAACAAGAACAACTACTTTGTTTATTTCGACTCAAAATCGGAGCGACTGCATTTCCTGCCGTGGGGCCTCGATCAGTTGGCGACCGACCGCAATATGTTTTGGCGTCAAGGCTTTGACCCACCCAAGTCTGTCAAGGCAGATGCCGCCATTCCACGTCGGCTCTACAAAAATACGGAAGCACGGAAAAAATATTTTACCGCGATGCGCTCCCTGCTAGATGAGGTTTGGGATGAGGACAAACTCGTTGCACAGATCGATGATCTACAGACCACGATCAAGCCCCATCGCATTGAGAAAGGTTTCTGGAGTCGGCGCCA
>DASCOW010000207.1:0-4390 GCA_036012205.1 Verrucomicrobiota bacterium | reverse complement strand
GACATTGGTGGGTGAACTGACTGTGACGGTGACCGTTCTCGACAACGACCAGCCCGTGCCTGGCCTGACCACCTTCGAGACCGGGGTGATCCCACCGGATTCCGGCTGGAGCAGTTCTGGTAACACGCCGTGGTACGCTCAGACCGACCAGGTGTACGAGGGCAGCTATGCCTTGCGCTCTGGCAAGATCACCGATGCACAGGAATCGATCCTCGTCGTCGAGAAGGAAACCGGTGCTGGAACGGGATCGTTCTTCGTAAAAATCAGCTCGGAGCAGGATTGGGATTACCTTCAGTTTGCGGTGAATGGCCGTGCCGTGGCCAAGTGGTCCGGCCGCGTGAACTGGAAGAAATTCGAGTTCCCACTGCAGGCCGGCAACAACCGGCTCGAGTGGCGTTACCGAAAAGATCCCAGCACTTTCGCTGGGATGGACGCGGCATTCATCGACAATGTTTTTCTGCCCGAGGTGCCAGTGATCGAGCCAGAGCCGGAGACAAAACCAACCCTTGTCGTTGTGGGCATCACCACCGAAGGGCTGCAGCTCTCCGTCACGGGCGATCCCGAAATCGGGTACGAACTTCAGTTTAGCACCGATCTGAAAGTTTGGAGCACCCAGGCCACTGTAACCACCGACGATACCGGCAAAGCCGTTTACACCGATGCCGCCAGCGCGGCAGCCTTGGCCAAGGAGACATGGGCCGCGGGCGTCCGGTTTTACCGCATCGTACTGGTCGTGGGCGATGGGGGAGAATAGTCCAGGCGCAGGCAACCTATTCACGAGCCGCCGGTTCACACCGGCGGCTTTTTAGGCTCTTGACCAAGCGCACGGTCCTTTGCGTGGATTTCACGCGCCTTGAGCGTTGTATTCACGTCACCCTGCTTGGCTAGACGGGGGAGAGAGCAAAATCCCCCGTTTTTCGCTGTGGGAACGGTTGGCATTTCTGGTGCTATATTTTGGGGTAACGTCGTCCTTCGGGTTGCTACGACGTTGTTTGGGGAAAACGACTGGGAGCGGGGCGCTCATTCCGGTTGCCCGCCACAATCTCCTCCGGTTGGCGGACTAGCCTCGCTCCCAGTTTCCTTTTTTACCTTCAAGTTGCCCTTCCTCTCTTCTTTTTGGCGTCAAACCGTTTACAATTGGCACGGGTTTGGCTGGCTGATATGCGCGTGACGATGCAAAAAACCAATTGGACACTGGGTCTGCTGCTCTTGGGCGGGGCAGTTTTGTGTGCCCAGACTGCGCTGGAACTGGGCAGCAAGACTAACTTTTACGTCGTGCCGGGCGGCACTGAGTTGATGACTCGTGACGAGTATGTGAGCCGGTACCGGAGCAACAACAGCTTTCAGGCATCGAACGCCGTCGAGGTGTCGGTGATGCATTTCAACGAAACTGCAGTCGTGGCTGACCGGCGCAAAAAAGCCTCTCCAAAGGATCAGCCAAAAGCCAAGGGCCCGGTAGTCTCGATTTCCCTTGTGTACACCCGGCCCATTTTTGACTCCGCGTTCGGCACCTTCTCCGCAGCGGACATGGCCCAAGTCCGGAGTGTTTTGGCCAAGTTCCAGCAGTGGAAAACCGAGAGTGCCGCCAACCCAGCCGGTACCGAACTTCGGCGACCTTTTCCCCAGACATTGTCGTGGCCGGTGGCGAGCGAGGCCAACGGTACGGTCATCCTCACCGAGCAGCCGTTGCTGTTCCTTCGCGACCAAAAGGGGGCCGCCTTTTTGTTGCTGGACAAAGACAAGGCATTTCCCGGCGGGATAGAAAAAGTCACCGCAACCGCCGGCGCGGCCGCAGGAGGCGCAGCTGCTGCGGCAGCCGGTGCCGATCCGGCAGCGGACGCGGCCACCGCCGGGGGAGCAGGTGCGGGAGCCAAGGCCAAGGCCACGTACAACGATCATTGGATGAGCAAAGGCGATGTCGCCGTTTTCGAGGCAACACTCAACAAGGTGGAGGAACTGCTCAAGCAGAACCAAGCCTCCATTCAAAAACTCCGGTAACTCCGCCGTGCGCGCGGATACGCGTAACCTTCCTTCTATGCGCGAGGTATTCTATCCTTGCCGGTCGTTGTTTGAATGCTCCGCCGGTTTTTGTGTCTGACCTGCTCCGGAGGTTCGTTTTCTGTTTTTGTGTCCGAGGAATCAAAGACCCCAGTTCGCAAACGGCGCTGGTGGCGATGGCCGCTGCGCGTGTGTGCCTTGCTGTTGCTCGCCACGGCCGGCGCTGCGCTCTATTTGAACCAAGCGGGCTTGCCGGCTTTCGCCAAGCGGAGCCTGCAATCGCGCATGGCCCAGCGGGGAATTCAGATCGATTTCGACTGGCTGCGGATGGACTGGAACGGCGTGTGGCGTGTCGGCCAGCTGCAGCTTGGCCAAGCGGACGCCGCTGGCAGCGTGGCTGTCACCGTGGGCAGCAGTTTTGTCCGTCCTGATTACGGCACGCTTCTCATAGGTCGGCCCGACCTTCGGGAGTTCTCCCTCGCGGGCATTCGATTCGATGCCCAACTCACTGATGCCGGCACCAATCTTCCGCCGTTGCAGGTGAGTTTTCCGCGTGGCGAGCTGCGCTTGTCCGACACCGGCACATTGACTGCGAACCGTTTGAACGGGGACGTGCTGGGTGTCTCGGTGGATGTAGAGTTGAACCTGGCCAATGTGATGGCGTTGCGTGCTGATCGAGCACCGGATACTGATCCGGTCGACGCCAAGGGGCTTTCTGAAAAACTCAAGTCGTTCAAGGTGAGCTTGGGCGGCTTGGCCAAGCGGCGGGACACCGTGCGTTTTCGCACCAAGCCCAGCTTTGAGTTGCGGCTTGATGGCGACGCGGAGCATCTTGGCGAAATGAAGGGCCGGCTTGCCTTGCTGGCCGACGGCGTGACGATGCCGGAGGGGGCGCTGGAGACGTTGACTGTTGGGTTGAACCTTGGTTCCCCGGATGGTGTTACCGGCTCGGTTCGCGTCACTGGATTGGAAACGTCGTCGGCAAAATTTGAATCAGCGATGGTGACGGTCACCGCTCCAATGGCAGTCGCCAATACCATCCCTGAGCGATTCGGTTTTGAGTTGTCGCTTGGCCAGGTGGCAGTGGCCAAAGCGGCGGTCGAGTCGGTTGCAATCAGCGGTGATCTGTCTCTGGCCGTATTGCCACCGGTGCCCGATGAGAGTTGGGGACACTGGGGCAGACTCGCGCCTTTGGAGATCGATTTCAGCGGCTTGGTCAAGGGCATCTCCGGTGACAAGGGGCTGGCGGTTCACGAGGTGGCGCTGGCCGGCAACTGGCGGGCGCCGCGGCTGGCATTGAGCCAACTCGATGCCAAGCTGTACGACGGCAGCGTGAGCGGTTCGGCGGAATTGGACGTGGCCACCCGCTTGGCCAAGGCGTCGAGCCGGATCGATTTCAGCCTGCACAACGTGTACGACATGCTTACGCCCAAGGCTCAGCGCTGGCTCAAGCAGTATCAATGGAGCGAGGCGCCGGTGGTCACCGGTACAGCGCGCGTGAAGCTACCGGAGTGGAACAAACCGAAGCCGGACTGGCGCTCCGAGGTGCGGCCAACCCTGACACTCAACGGCCACGTGACATCGGGGCCGGTGAGCTTTCGCGGCATCGAGGTCGAGTCGGTGCGAAGTGATTTGGTGTACTCGAATCTTACTTGGCACCTGCCAAACCTCGTGGCCAAGCGGCCGGAAGGAGAGGTGCGCATGGCGCTGCGCTCGCACACGGAGACGCAGGATTTTCAGATCGATTTTCGAAGTGCCATCGATCCGCATGCGATCACTCCGGCGCTTGAGGAGGAGAAGCAGAAAAAGGGGTTCGATTATTTTTTATTCGAGACGCCGCCGCTGATCGAGGGGCGGGTGTGGGGCCGATGGCGCGAGCGGGAGAGAACCGGTTTTCGCGCCTCGGTGGTGTCGACGAATTTCACCTTTCGGGCGCAGCAGATCGACGGATTCACCGCCGGGCTTTCGTTTGCCAACGGCTTTCTAAGCATGACCAACGGCGTGGTGCGCCGGCCGGAGGGCGAGGCCAAGGTGGATGCTCTGGGTTACGACACTCGCACCAAGCGTCTGTATTTGACGAACGCGGTGGGCCGGCTTGAGCCGACAGCGGTTGCAAAGGCGATCGGCCAGAAGACCGCACGCGCGATCGAACCGTACCGGTTTCTTGAGCCGCCGCTAACCCGCGTCAACGGATGGGTGCAGACCGGCTCGGGGCGCAACCCGGCGAATCTGCACTTTCAGCTCGATGGGGGTGCGTTTAGTTTTAGCAGATTCAACTCGCGGGACATGAACGGCGAGGTGTTTTGGCGCGGGCAGACGATGACGCTCACCAACATTGTTGCCGAGTTTTACGGCGGTGAACTGCGCGGGGATCTTGTGTCTGTGTTCAAGG
>DASCOW010000206.1:0-1944 GCA_036012205.1 Verrucomicrobiota bacterium | reverse complement strand
CCTCCGCCAGGCGCCACTTCATCCCGGCAAACTTCCCGTTCGAGCCGGAAAACGCTGAACTGCGAAACTTCAGCCCGTTGACCGGATGGCCCTCGCCACCGCTGTACTCGATCGTCGGCTGATCCGGATGCTTCGTGTCGCGGACGGCTGACTTGAGGATGAAATTGTGCCGGGTGCGAATGTAGTTCTTCATGAGTTTCACCATGCCAGGGAAATCCTTCGTGCCCGCCTTTTGGTAAAACCGCCCCTTACCGGCCTTGCTGGAGTTGACCCTACCGGACGACATGATCGGGTGGTAGTCCCACATCGCGCGGTCAGCATCGACGATCGACGGCATTCGTCCGCTCGGTTCGTCGATGATCGCCGCGAACTCGTCGATCAACTCGTAGCCTTCGTCGTTGTTGAACAGCAGATCTAGAATCTCGCGGGCACGGTTGCTGTACTCGATCTTGAAAATCGACTTGCCGAGCACCTTGCCCTTGAACGGATCGTTGCCGTTGCCGTACATGTTGCCGGCCCAGGTGAGATCGAGATCCCACGGGAGCGTGGACCACTGCTGAGTTTCCGGGTTGAGGTAGTAGAAATAATTCTTGCCGTAGCCGATGTCGTAATGGTGGATGCCCTCGACGACCGTGCGGTAGCTGTAGTAGCGTGGCAGATCCATGTTTTGCCGCCACCAGCTCTCCGGCGGGTTGCCCTTGTACCGGCTCATGTATGAGTTGAGATCGGACTTGTCCGTCTCGGCGGTCGAGCCCTGGTTGTTCAACTCGCCGGTGCCACCCTCCATCTTGTAAAGGTTGCCGTCCGGCAGGTCGTGTTCGTCGAGGAACCGTCCGTCCATCTGCTCGATCACAAGGTAGAGCCCCCAGAAGTCGCCGTCGTGCTGTGAGGCACCCGTCTCCGCCGTTTCGTCAATGATCCGGTAGTGCACCCAGTGCGTCTTGGGTGCCTCGACGCCGGCCAGTTCGAACAGCTTGAAGCCGACCGCCTCGAACATGCCTTGCTCGCCACGGTGCTGAAAGTTGCCCTGCTGGATGCAGGCGGAAAAGTTGAGCTTGTTCCAGCGCGTATCGTACTCGCGGCCGTAGTGGTCGCGTGCCTGGAACGAGTGGCCCCGGTTGAAGTCAAATTTCCACATGTTCTTGCCCATCGCATAACGCCACACGCCACCCCGGGCGCGGTAGCGGATATGGTCATACACCTCGCCATCGTACACGAGCGTGCCCTTCCACTTGTAATTGTCGCCACCGTATTTTTCATTCCACGTCGAGTTTTCAACGTCGGTCTTTTTCGATATCAAATGGTACACCGGCACGCGGGTGAGTACCTGGTTGTCGTACTCGACCACCTTTGCCTCGGGCTTTGCCTTGCCGCTCCAACTCGGCACGCCGTTGTAGCAAAAGTACGCGAAGTTGGGTGATGGATCGTCGGGGTAGGGGGCGGTCGCTACTTGTCCCAGCGCGTTCTTCACAGATACCCGATACCGGATTAGGTGCCGATGCTGTTGTACAGTCTTGGGAACAGCCACCGAAAACACACCATCCCGGGCGAGGGCATCTCCCGCTTGGCCAAGGTCGTTCATCGGCAACTTGATCCAGTTTCGTTCATATGTCGCGTCGTCGATATGCACGTAGCTGCCGGGCTTCACGACCTGATATTCCACATAAACTTCAGAATCTTCAGGTGCTAAGTTGGGAGCCGTGGTGATCACGACTGTCTCTCCGCCTTTCGGTTGCCTGGGCGCATGTTCGACCTTGGCCAAGCGCGGTGGCGGCGCGGTGGCGAAAACGGAGTTGCGCGCACCAGGAGTGGGGCCGCGATTGGCCGGGCCGACGGACGCCTTCAATTCCACGTCAATGAAGAAGTCGCTGCTGCCGCCTTTCGACGCGTTGTGCGCTTGGATGGCCAAAATGTTTTCGCCCTCGACGAGATAGCCGCCTGGCG
>DASCOW010000205.1:0-1866 GCA_036012205.1 Verrucomicrobiota bacterium | reverse complement strand
TAAGGAGGCCCAGGCATGTTCCTTGCCCGAGTAGAGGGATTGGTTGTCGCGACCAAGAAGGATGACGGACTGAGCGGCCGCAAGCTGTTGCTGGTTCGCCCCCAGTTGGTTGACGAGAGTGATCCTGCCAAGTTTCGGTCCGGCAAAAACACCATCGTTGCGGTGGACTCTGTCGGCGCCGGCGAGGGGGAGTTGGTGATGTTCACCCAAGGCAGTTCTGCCCGGTTGGCGCCGAACATGAAGAGCGCCCCGGTGGATGCCGTGGTGGTGGGTATTGTGGATTCTGTGGATGTGCTTGGGCAAATCATCTACGACGCAAAGACTGATGGCTAAGACTAAACCCGGTTGGCCAAGCGCAGGGTAAACCAACGATAGGAGAAAGACAAAATGGCAAATGCAGTAAATGAAGCACTGATCCGCGATGTGATCGAGGACGTCCTTGGCCGCTTGGGTGGCAGCACGCCGGTCGTCGTCCCGACGCCGGCGGTCAAGCCGGCAGGCGACAGCGGATCGTGCGGGTGTCAGGCCAAGGGCAGTGGCGGCCGACATTTTGGTGTGTTCCAAACCGCCGACGAGGCGTGTGACGCCGCGGCCAGCGCATTTCAGCAACTGCGCGAGCAGGGTGTCGAAGCACGTCGTCGGGTCATTGAAATTGTCAAGGGCCTGTGCGAGGAAAACGATCAGGAGTGGGGCCGAATTGAGCTGGAGGAAACAAAGATCGGCCGGCTGGATCACAAGATCGAGAAGCTTCAAATCATTCGTGACGTGCCAGGTGTCGAGTGGCTGCGACCGGATGGGCGCAGCGGCGACAATGGAATTACGCTCGAGGAGTTCGCGCCGTTTGGCGTTGTCGGTGCAGTGACGCCCTCGACACACTCGATCCCGACGCTGGCCGGCAACATCGTCAATATCGTTGCCGCCGGAAACGCGGTGGTGTTTAACGCACACCCGGCGGCGAGCCGCTGTGCGGCGATGGCCGTGCGCAAATTCAACCAGGCAATTCATCGTGCGATCGGCATCGAGAACATCGCCGCCATCATCGAGCAGCCCACGCTCGAGTCGTTCGGGCAAATGTGCGCTAACGACAACGTGCGCCTGCTGTGCGTGACCGGTGGGCCGGGCGTGGTGGATGCCGCGATGAAGACCGGCAAGCGTGCGATCTGCGCTGGGCCGGGCAATCCCCCGGTGCTCGTGGACAATACTGCCGACATCGACCGCGCCGCCCGCTGCGTCGTGCAGGGCGCAGCCTACGACAACAATTTACTCTGCATCGGCGAGAAGGAGGTTTTCGTGCTGGACAGTGTCGCCGATGCGTTCATGTCCGCGCTGGAGAAGCATGCCGCTGTGCGATTGAACGGATCGCAACTTGACGCGTTGACGCAGGCTGCGTTCGTGTTTCCGGAAGGGCAGGGCGCAGGCTGCGGCCACGCGGCCACGAACAAGGAGTTCATCGGCAAGGACGTATCCGTATTGGCGCAGGCCGCCGGCGTGAACGCGCCAAGCGGCACCCAGTTGCTGTTCGCCGAGACGGATGCGAACCACCTGTTCGTAGAGGAGGAACAGATGATGCCGATGCTACCGATCGTTCGTGTGCGAAGCGTGGAGGAGGGCGTCAAGGCGGCGTTGAAGGCCGAGCATGGCTATCGCCACACGGCGATCATCCACTCGCACGACGTCAATCACATGACCGCCATGGGACGCGCGCTTGACACGACGCTATTCATCAAGAACGGCCCCTGCATGGCCGGACTGGGCTTGGGCGGCGAGGGGTATTTGAGTTTTTCCATCGCCACACCGACCGGCGAGGGAGTGACCAATCCGCGCACGTTCACCCGCGTGCGCCGCTGTGTAATGGTCGACAATTTG
>DASCOW010000204.1:0-6001 GCA_036012205.1 Verrucomicrobiota bacterium | reverse complement strand
TCACGAGCGGCGATTCCTTGAAATCGTCCAGCGCGAATATCACGTTCTCGTACGGGTGCACCACCGGGTAGTCGCGCTTGGTCCGGATGACTTTGCCGTTGGTGTAATGCACGATGCCGCCCTGGTGGCAGAGCAGGTGCCGCACGCGGATAGGTGCGCCCTTGTCGGGGAACTCCGGCACGTACCGGCGCGCCTCGCGTTCGAGGTCCAGTTCACCTCGTTCCCACAGTTGCATCGCCGTGACAGCGGTGAGCGACTTGGAGATGGAGGCCCAGCGGAACATCGTCCGGCGGGTCACCGGCGTGCGCTGTTCACGATTGGCCCAGCCGTAGCCGTTGAGGTGGGTGATTTTTCCGTCTTGAATGATGCCGACGGCAAGGCCGACCAGTTCCTGTCGCGCCAATTCGTCGTGCATGGCCTCGTCCACCCTCTTGGCCAAGGGCGCGGCAGCGGCGGTCAGGCCCGGCAGCAGGGCGAGGCAGAAGAGCGAGATGCTGAAACGAATTGACGTCATTGGGCTTGAGCTGAATGCTGCGGCGAGATCAGCATGATGCCCACGCGGAGTAAACTTTTTTTCCGGGGCCAAGCCGTCGCGCTTGGTCTGCTGGCACTGTTCGCGCTTGTTCAGGTGCACGCCGCCGGGCGTTTCCCGCACGCCCAAGCCAAGGTGTACCCCGGTATCGAGTGGGCGCGTTGGCCAACGCCGGAAGCGGCCGGCTGGTCGGCGGCCAAGCTGAAAGCCGCACGCGAGTACACCGCCACCATCAAGACGGCCGCGGTGATGATCGTGCAGGGCGGCAGGATCGTTGACGAGTGGGGCGAGGCCAGGCGGCCGTTCAAGTGCCACTCGATGCGCAAGAGCATTCTCAGCGCGCTGTACGGCCCGCACGTGGCGTTCGGCAAGATCAAGCGCACCAGCACGCTCGGTGAGCTGGGCATCGACGATAATGCCCCGTCGCTCACCGGCATTGAGAAAACCGCCACCGTCGCCGACCTGCTCAAGGCGCGCTCCGGCGTGTACCACCCGGCGCTGTATGAGACCAAGGGCATGGCGGCCAGGCGGCCCAAGCGCGGCAGCCACGCGCCCGGCACGTTTTGGTACTACAACAACTGGGACTTCAACGCGCTGGGCACGATCTTCAAGCAGCAAGCCGGGCGCGGGGTTTACCGGGAGTTCGAGTCGCGCCTGGCCAAGCCGCTGGGCATGCAGGATTTTGTCCGCGAAAAACACACGCGCTATTTCAACGGGGCAGACTCGGTGCACGCGGCGTATCCGTTCCAGCTGAGCGCGCGCGACCTGGCGCGGTTCGGGCTGCTCTTTGCGCGTGGCGGCCGCTGGGGAGGGAAGCAGGTCATCCCGCAGGACTGGGTGGACGAGAGCACCCGCTCCTACTCCACCACTGAGCGCGGGGGCGGCTACGGCTACATGTGGTGGGTGGCGGCCAATGGGAAGTTTTATCCTGATGTCACCCTGCCGGACGGCGCGTTTTCCGCCAACGGCTACCGCGGTCACAAGGTGCTGGTTGTCCCGCAATGGGATCTCGTCATCGTGCACCGCGTGGACACGTTCGAGGAGGAGGGCAGCGTCAGCAGCGCGGAGTTTGGCCAACTGGTGAATCGAATCCTCGCCGCCTGGTCAAGGGATTGAGTTTACTTCAGCGCCCGGATGCCAAGGCCGGGTTCGTCGGGGAAGACGAACTTTCCGCGATCGAGTTGCACGCCCTCGGCGATGTCCCCGGCCAGGAGCACGGCACCATCGAGGTCCGCGTAGTCAAGCAGCGGCGTGAGCTGCGCGGCGGCGGAGATGCCGACGGAGCTCTCGGTCATGCAACCGACCATCACCTTCAGTCCGTGGTCGCGCGCGGTGGCGATCATCCGGCGCGCCGGAGTGAGTCCACCGCACTTGCAGAGCTTGATATTGACGCCGTGAAAGAGGCCAACGCATTGCAGCACGTCCGCTTCGCTCACGCAGTTTTCGTCAGCGATGAGCGGCAGGGCTGAGTCGCGGAACAGTTGTGCCTGCGCCTCGCTTGAGTCGGGCGGGAGAGGTTGCTCGATGAACTCCACATCGTGCCGCGCCATCTCGGCGGAGAGAGCGGCGGCCTCTTCAGTCGTCCAGCCGCAGTTGGCATCGACGCGAAAGGCGGCATCGGTGTGATCGCGCAGGGCTTGGATGATTTCGACATCGTTCGCGATGCCGAGCTTGATCTTGTACACCGGCCAACCCGGCATCTCGGCGAGTTTGGCCACCATCGTGGGCATCTCGTCGATGCCGATGGTGAAGGAGGAGGGAACGGCGTCTGCGGAATCCAGCCCCCAGAGCCGGTGCACCGGTGCGCCCTCGAGGCGACCCCACAGGTCGTGCGCCGCGCAGTCGAGCGCGGACAACACGAACGACGCGTCCGCCAAATGCGCGGCGCAAAGATCCCAGAACGAGCCGGTGTCGCGAAACATCTCGCCATCGAGCACCGACTGCATGCCTTCAAGGCGAGTTCGCATCTTGTCGATCGGCGAATCGTAGTAATTATTGGCGATGGCTTCGCCGTAGCCACTGACGCCGTCCTGTTGCAGTTCGACGATCAGAGTCGGTTGCGCGGTGGTTGTGTTGCGCGAGATCGTGAACGGATGCTTCAGCAGAAGTTCATATTCGTGGATAATGATTTTCACGTTTTTAGCTATAAGTTACGCACTGCAAAAAGGCTCCGAAGGGCAGGGCGATGGCCAAGCGATCTTGAGATTTCAAACTTGAAACTCCTGCACCGCTTTCACCAGCGGCTCTGCGTTTTCGCGGAACACGTCGCAGGCCGGCAGGTTCCATTCCGACTCAATGCGATCGCGCTCGGCGCGGTAGGCCGACTCGTCTGCAGTGCGGCTGTTGATGGCCACGCCGACGAACCGGCATGGGTGTGCCGCATTGGCCATGCCGAGGTAGAGGTCGCGTTGCATCTCCATCGGTGGCAGTTCGACGCAGGCTGCGCCCTTGGCCATTTTCCGGCCCATCTCGTAGCAGTAAATGAGGCCGTCCGGCAGGCAGCCGTGCAGCAGGCCAAGCGTCACGGCGGAGTAGCAGGGATGCGTGATGCTGCCCTGGCCCTCAATGACGAGCACCTCGTGGTGCTGGTGCGCCAGAATCTGTTTTTCCACCGCACCGCTGATGAAGTCCGCCACCACGGCGTCGACCGGGCAGCCGTCGCCCTCGACCATTATCCCAGTCTGGCCGGTGGCGATGAACTTGGCGTCCACACCGCGCTTGGCCAAGCCGCGTGCCACCTCGATGGACGTCACCATTTTGCCGATGCTACAGTCGTGCCCGACGGTGTGAATGCGGAGGCAGTCGGCGGAGATGTCTCGCCGCTTGGCTACGTCGCGCTCGTCGTTGCGGCGCAGGTCGCGAAGGGTGGAACCGCTGGCCTTTGCGGCGGCAGCAAGCTCGACGTCGTCGCTCAAGTGTTCGTGCAGACCCGATTCCACGTCCATGCCGCGCTTGATCGCGCCGAGCACGAGCGCCCGCATGGGTGCGGGCAGCGTGCCGCCGGAGGGGGCGATGCCGATGAGCAGCACGTTGGCCTCGGGCAGGGCGTCGAGGGAGTTGACCACCGGCAAGTCACCGCCGACCTCGAACAGCGCCTGCGCCGGTTGCGGCGGCACGGTGGTGTCGAGTACTCCCACCACTTCGTTGCGGCGGTAGCGGATCACGCTGCAGGCTGTCTTGGCCGAGTTCGGTGAGGAGAGGCCCTCGGTGAGGATGAGAATTTTGCGCCCCATGCGGTGCTGGATGGTAGCAAAGTGTTTCCTGTGACAAAGCAAAATGGCCAAGTTTTTCACTTACTGACTCTTCGCCTTTCCCACATGGCGCGACAACTTCGCCGAGTGAGGGAAACTCGGCCCCGACCGGCCGTACCACTATCTCGGCAGCACGATCACCTTCACCAAAATCGGCCACGCGATTGGCCAGGCGATACTCGAACTAAGAGGCGACCGATGATCCCTCGTCGTTTGGCCAAGGGCTAACATGTTGACTGTTTGCTGGCACGTCGGGCTTGCCCGGCAACCTTGTCTTCGGGCAGTGTTCGCGCCGCGTGGTGCGGAAAATTCGCATAGGTTTTGTAGGTGCGGGGGCAATGGGCTTCAGCCATCTGCAGTTGTTCCATCGGGAATGCAGGAGGCAGGCGGAGGCGGTCGCCTTGTGCGCCAGTGATCCCGGACGCATCGCCCGGGCGCTGGATGTGGCACCCGGCATGCGGTTGTTCAAAAAGGAACATGACCTCATCCGCAGCGATCTTGATGCGGTGGTGGTGTCCTCGCCCAACTTCACCCATGTGCCGTTGGCGTTGGAGGCTCTGAAGGCGGGAAAACATCTTTTTCTCGAGAAGCCGGTGGGCATCACGCCAGCCGAGTGCCGCAAGCTGCTGCGCGTCTCGGCCAAGAGCGATCGCGTGCTGATGATTGGCCATGAACTGCGGTACTCACCGTTTTTCGGGAAGTTCAAAAAGCTGGTGGATGCGGGTGCGGTCGGCACGCCGCACATGACCTGGTGCAAGGAGTTTCGCGGGCCGTTTCAGCCCAAGTCGCGCAACTGGATTCAGGATCGGCGAAAGAGCGGTGGCTGTCTCGTCGACAAAAACTGCCATCACTTTGACTTGATGAACTGGTGGGTGGATGCCCGCCCCCGGCGTGTGAGTGCGTTTGGCAGCAACGCCGTCAACCGTGTCATCCCCGGCCCGAACCAGGCGCACGACCACGCGACGGTTAGCTGGGATTATACCAACGGCGCGAAGGGCACGCTGCATCTTTGCCTGTTTGCACACGAACCGCCGAAGGAGACGCTTGAGATGGGAGTGGTCGGTGATCGCGGTGTGTTGCAGACCGATCTCGACAACCTGCAAATCCTTCATTGGCAGCACGGCAAACGCAAAGGTGAGCCGCGAGTCATCAAGGTGAATGCCAAGCGCGGTGTTGGCTGGGGTGGGCATCTGGGTTTTGCCGAGATTCATCCGGCCTTTATCCGTGCCATTCGCAAAGGCGAGTCGCCGTTGACCTCTGTGGCTAACTGCATCGACGGCACCCTGCTGGCGATCGCGGCGGAGGAGTCCATCCGCACAAAAAAAATAATCACGATAAAATGAGTCGATTGAACATTGAAAAGGAACTGCTGGAGGGGGCGATCGTTCGCGAACCCGTGGGTGACGAAAAGGGCTACTGGGTTGGCGCGCCCGGTTGGTGCTGGGATGAAGCCGATCAGGCGGCCTACCTTACCTATCGCGTCCGCCGTCCGCGAGGCGTGGAGCCGGATCGTGGCGGCGAATCGCGCATCGCTCGGACGACCGATTTCAAGACTTTCGATGACGTGTGGTCCGTGCGTAAAAACCAGTACGACTCAGCCTCCATTGAGAAGAGCACACTAAAGCGCGGCGCCGACGGTCAATGGCGCTATTTCACCAGCTTCGTCGCTCCCGAGGACGGTCGATGGTGCACCACCATCAACCGCGCAGAAACTGTGGAGTCACTTGATCCCGCCAACACGCAGCAGCTCTTTTCCGCCACTGACCTGGGACTGGAAGGTGTGAAGGATCCGTGGCTGATGGAGGTCGATGGTGTTTACCACCTCTTCCTTAGCGTCGCGAAAAGTACGGAAGCCACCGACCAGGGTTCGCACGATACGCTGGACATTTTCAACACCGGCGAATGCGTGAGCGCCACCGCCTTGGCGACCTCGACCGATCTCGACAACTGGGACTGGCAAGGCATCGTGCTCCGGCCCGAGGGAGCCAACGCTTGGGACAAGTACTGTCGCCGCATCAACAGTGTGCTGCCGCTGAACGGCCGCTACTATGCGTTTTACGACGGCAGTGCCGGTCATCACGAAAACTACGAGGAGAAAACCGGCTTGGCCGTCTCAGATGACTTGAAAAACTGGGAAGTGCTCTCGCCGGAAGGCCCGATGGTGCTCAGTCCGCACGCCTCCGGTTCACTGCGCTACATAGATGCCCAGCGGGTGGGG
>DASCOW010000203.1:0-14739 GCA_036012205.1 Verrucomicrobiota bacterium | reverse complement strand
GCCCGGCCCGTTGCCAAGCCGGAACTGAAGGCGCACGGCGCCTGGGTGCTCCATCGCCTTGGCCAATTGGACGAAGCCACTCAGCTTCGCTTGGCCAGTGACGAGTCGGAACTGGTCCGAGTGCACGCCCGGCGCATTACCGGCGCGCAAAAAAACTGGACGCCAAAAAAATCGGAAATGGTGCTCGCCGGGCTGCGCGACCGTTCGCCGCAAGTCCGCCGCGCTGCCGCCGATGCCCTCGCACGCCAGCCGTACGCCGGCCATGTTCGACCTCTGCTGGCCGCCCTGCGTCAGGTGCCTGCCAACGATGAACACCTCCGGCACGCGTTGCGAATTGCGCTTCGCAACAACCTCCATGCCGTGGCCGATCCGGCAAAATTCGCCGACCTCAGGAATGACCCAGCAAATCTGCGCGAGCTGATGAGTGTGGCGCTCGGGGTCAACTCGCCGTTTGTCGGCTCGCTGCTGCTGGGCAGCCTTGACGACGCTAATCTTGAGCCCGGACAGTTGACTGTTTACCTCCGCCACATCGCCCGCAACGCGCCGCCGGTGGGGCTGGATCGCTTGGCTGCCGTGGTGCAAAAACAGTTTTCCGGCAACTTCGATTTTCAGGCGGAACTGCTGCTTGCCATTAATGAGGGGATTCTCCAGCGCGGTCTCACTCCTGAACAGGGTGTGCTCGGTTGGGCCGGAGATCTCGCCGTCCAGTTGCTTGCTGCCACCCGGGCGGTCGAGATGCACTGGGTTACCGGGCAGGCGAAAGGTGTGCCACCGTCGGACATCCCGTGGGTCGTCCAGACGCGCAACATTCAGAGCCAGACACCCAACTGGAAAAACCATCCGCATCCCGATCACCCGACCGCCAGCCCGTGGATTCCGCAACGGCGAGCCTCAAGCGACGGCGTCACCGGCACCCGCTACATCACCAGCCTGCCGCCCGGCGGCGAGTCGCTCACCGGCGTGCTGCGCTCGGTGGCGTTTGCGATGCCGGATGAACTGACGTTTTTCGTCAATGGCCATCGTGGATTCCCGAATGACCCCGCCCACGACAAGAATTTCGTGCGTCTCGTTGATGCCAAAACTGGCGACGAACTGCGCCGGGTGTATCCGCCGCGCCACGACACCGGCGTGCCGGTGCGCTGGCAACTCGACCGGCCACGCGAGGTGTATCTCGAGGTCGTTGACGGCGACACCGGTGCCGCCTTTGCATGGCTTGGCGTGGCGCGGTTCAATGTCGATCTCGAATTGTTCCGACAGGCCGCATTTCTTAGCAGCGACGCGCCGGGCGGCGGACGCCTGACTGGCGTGCTGCGCTCCCACGAGTTTGCCGTGCCGAGCCAGTTGAGCTTCCAACTCGCCGGCTACAGCGGCCGGCCGGGCAAGCCCCCGAACCGGAAGAAGTATGTGCAGCTCGTCGAGGCCGGGAGCGGTCGCATCCTGAAAAAAACCGAGTGCTCCAGCGGCGAGACCGCGCGGGAGGTCGTGTGGGACTTGTTGGCGTTTGCCGGGCGGCGCGCGCGCTTCGAGATCGTCGATCGCGATACCTCGGGCGCGTTTGCCTGGGTGGCGGCGGGTGGCTTCGAGCCGTCCTTCGCGCCGCTGCCAGCAATGGCGCCTCGACTCTTAGCCAAGCGCCAGCTTGCCGCCTCGCAGATCGTCCGCGACCTGAAATTGACGACGGTGCTCGATGCTGCCGCACGCTTGGCCAATGATCCGTTTGCCGCCACTGAGGCGCGTGAGGTGGCGGTGTCTGCCATCCTTGGCCACGGCAACGCGAGCCAGCAATCTGGCGTCGCTCCGCTTCTTGAGGACGGGCGGCAGCCGGAGTCGCTGCGCCTGGCCGTGGCCAACGGCGGGGCGCATTTGCCGGTCGTTCGTGCCCGCTTGGTCAAGGCGCTTGGCCAAGCACCGGCCGATTTGCAACTGCAGTTTGCCCGCTCGCTCGCCCGGAACCGGCTCGGGGCCAAAGCGTTGCTCGGCGCGGTGGAGAGCGGTCAGGCACCGGCCGGGTTGCTGCTCGATTCTCAGGTCAAAGGCAGTTTCCCGAAAGCCACCTCCGGGCGCGTGGCGGCACTCACCGCTGATCTGCCCAAGCCCAACGCTGATCGCGAACGGCTCATCGCCGATCGCGTGGCAGCGTTTCGCGAAACGGGCGGTGACGCAGCGAAGGGGCGGGCGATCTTTGCCACCTACTGCGCGGCCTGCCATCAAAAGGGAGGGCAGGGTGGCAACATCGGCCCGCAACTCGACGACGCCGGCAACCGCGGTGTCGAGCGGCTGGTGGAGGATATCCTCGATCCGAACCGCAATGTTGATGTGGCGTTCCGCTACTCAATCGTGAAACTGAAAAACGGACAGACCGTGCTGGGCCTCAAGCGCCGCGAGGTCGGCGAGTCGATCGTGTTCGCCGATCTGGCCGGCACGGAGAGCAGCATCGCCAAGGTCGACATCGTGTCTCAGGAACAGACGACGCGCTCTCTCATGCCCGAGGCCCTTGGCCAAGCCATTCCTCCCGCCGACTTCAAAAACCTGCTTGAGTACCTGCTGTCGAAGTAGTCGAATTTTCGTTAAAGAGAAGCCGCGAATGAACCGGAAGTTTATTTATTCATCAGCAGATGTCGCAGATGAGGGCAGATTGGTTTCTCTATAAATCTGCGTGATCTGCGGATTGTGTTTTCCTTAATGTTCGCGTTGATTCGCGTGAATTGGCGGTTGCCACGGTTCAGAACTCGAGGCCGGTTATTTGGGTGTAAGCCTCGATGTATTTTTCGCTCGTTTTTTGGACAATGTCGTCAGGGAGTTCGGGGCCGGGCGGGGTTTTGTCCCAGTCGAGGGTCTCGAGGTAATCGCGGACGAATTGCTTGTCGAAGCTGGGCTGGCTTTTGCCGGGGGCGTAGAGATCGGCCGGCCAAAAGCGGGAGGAGTCGGGCGTGAGTACCTCGTCGATCAGGATGAGTTCGCCGTCGAATAAGCCGAACTCGAACTTGGTGTCGGCGATGATGATATCTTTGCCGCCGGCGTGGTCGCGGCCGCGTTTGTACAGTTCGATACTCAGTTCGCGGGCTTGTTCGGCGATGTCGCTGCCAACGATTTCGGCGGCTTGTTCGAAACTGATGTTTTCGTCGTGGCCTTCCTCGGCCTTGGTGGCAGGGGTGAAGATCGGCTCCGGCAGTTGCGAGGAATTCTCGAGGCCGTCCGGCAGCGCGATGCCGCAGACGGTTTTCTGTTTTTGGTATTCCTTCCAGCCGGAGCCGGCGAGGTAGCCGCGAACGACGCACTCGATGGCTAGCGGCTGGGCTTTTTTCACGACCATGGCTCGTCGGCCGATCTGTTCGGCGTAGTCGCCCACGACCTCTGGCAGTGGCTCGCCGGCCCCGGCGAGGAGGTGGTTGGGGACGATGTTGGCGAATTGGCCAAACCAATAGTGGGAGAACATGGTCAGCACTTCGCCTTTACGCGGGATGCCGTTGGGCATCACGACATCGTAGGCGCTGATGCGGTCGCTGGCGACCATCAGAAGGCGGTCGCCGAGGTCGAACATTTCGCGGACTTTCCCGCTGCGAACCTTGGGGATGCCGGGAAGATCGAGTTGGAGCAGGGTGTTGCCTGACATGGGCGCGGATGATGCGGGAGAGCGGCTGATTTTCAAGCCGATGTTATTCACAGTCTGCGTGGGTGCGCTTGGCTAAGTGGCGTCAGGCTTGGGCGGCGGTGGGTGTGGATTCGGGCTCGAAGGTGATCCGATTGGCGTCGCCCCAGAGGCTTTCGAGGTCGTAGTGTTCGCGGAATTTGTCATTCATCACGTGGACGAGGACATCGAAGAAGTCGAGCACGACCCAGGGGGTAACCCGCGCGCCCTCGGTGGAGAAGGGGCGAATGCTGTATTGTTCCTTCAGTTTCTCGGTAATCTCGTCGACGATGGCCCGCAGATGGGGTTCGTTTGTGCCGGTGACAATGACAAAATAGTCGGCCACGGAGGAGAGTTCCCGGAGATCCAGCAGGATGATGTTCTCGGCTTTTTTGTTGTCAGCCAGCCGGGCGCAGGTGAGTGCGATCTCTTTGGATTCCATAAACGCGGGGTGGCGGCGTCAAGCTCTTGGCCAAGGGCCGCCGTGCGGTAGGAGGTTAAAGCAAGGGCGGTTTTTGTAAACTGCAAACTGGCCAAGCGGATGAGCGCGCTTGCGATTTTTGGCCAATCCGCTTGAATAGCGCCTTGGTGGGAAGGGTCACTAACTCGGTTGCAGCCAGTCGCAGGGCATGAACAGTTACACGAAGGTTTTAGTGGAGAAGGGGTTGGTGTCCGTGGAGGACATCGACGCCGCTGAGCGCCTGCGCGAGGAGAAGGGGGTGAGGCTGGACCGGGCACTGATTCAAAACGGCGCGATCAACGAGCGGACGTTTCTGGAGGTGATGGGCGAGCGGCTTGATTTTGACGTGATTAATCTGCCCAACGAGGTGATCGAGGCGGAGGCGATCCAGACGCTGCCGTCGCGGTTTGTTTATCGCAACCATCTTGCGCCGATCGCCCAGGACAATGGTACGCTCAAGGTGGCCACGAGTGACCCGTTCGACCTGTATGTGTTTGACGAGATCAAGCTGTTGACCGGGCTGGAGGTGAGGCCGGTGCTGGCTCCGCTGGAGGAGATCGACAAGGTGATCAAGGAGCACTACGGCGTTGGGGGTGACACGGTCGAGGAGATGACCGGTGGCAACGACCTCGCTTTTGCGGGTTCGGATGATGATAGCCAGGATTTGCTGCAGATGGCGCAGGAGGCCAGTGTCATCAAGCTCGTTAACGAGATCATTTTAGAGGCGATCAATGAGCGGGCGAGCGACATTCACATTGAGCCGTTTGAGCGGTCGCTCTCGATTCGCTACCGCATCGACGGGGTGCTGCAGGAGGCCGCCGTGCCGCCGCAGATTAACCGCTTCAAGGCGGCGATCATCAGCCGGGTCAAGATACTCTCGAACATGAACATCGCCGAGCGGCGGTTGCCGCAGGATGGCCGGATCAAGTTTTCGGTCGGCAGCCGCCAAGTGGACGTGCGTGTGAGTGTGATCCCGATGATTTTCGGCGAAGGCGTCGTGATGCGTATCCTTGACAAGGCGAGCGTCCTTTTTACACTACCGGAGTTGGGGCTGGACGAGGAGACGTTTGGGCAATTCCAGACGCTGATTACCAAGCCGCACGGCATTCTCCTAGTCACTGGCCCGACCGGCAGTGGCAAGACGACTACGCTTTATGCCGCGCTCAACGCGATTGTTGGTCCGGAGAAAAAAGTGATCACCACCGAGGATCCGGTGGAGTACAACCTCGAGGGGGTGAACCAGATCCCGGTCGATCACAAGGTCGGCATGTCATTCGCCATGGGCTTGCGCGCCATTTTGCGCCACGACCCGGATGTGGTGATGATTGGTGAAATCCGAGACCTCGAGACGGCGCAGGCAGCCATCCAGGCTTCGCTGACCGGCCACTTGGTTTTGTCCACGCTGCACACGAACGATGCCGCCTCGGCGGCAACGCGGCTGATCGACATGGGGGTCGAGCCGTTCCTAGTCAGCAGCACACTAAGTGGCGCCATGGCCCAGCGGTTGGTTCGTGTGATTTGCCCGGAGTGCAAAACCGAACTGGATCCTGGCGGAGTCAAACTCCCCAAGACTGTCATTTTTTCAGAGGGTGACAAGATGTACCACGGCAGCGGCTGCCGCCAATGCCGCAACAGCGGGTACCGAGGGCGACTGGGCTTGTACGAGCTGTTGATGATGAACGAGGAGTTGGGTGAGAAAATCATCGAGCGCGTGGCTGCCAGCGAGTTGGTGAGGATCGGCCGGGCTAATGGCATGCGGCTGCTCAGTGAGGATGGCTGGGTCAAGGTCAGGCGGGGTGTCACCACGCCGGAAGAAGTCATGCGCGTGACGGCTGAGTAGGTTGGTTGCCATGCCCAAGTTTCAATACACAGCAAGAGACGCGAGCGGCGGAAAAGTCACCGGCCAATTGGAGGCAGACGGGCAGGGCGCAGCCATCCGGTTTCTGGAGGGGCGGGAGCTTTACCCGATCGACGTATGGGACACAGAGGATAAGGAAAGCGCTGGGTCGTTTCGGCGGCGTATCTCGAATCGTGACCTTGGTGTGATGTATGGGCAACTCTCCGACCTGCTTGGCTCAGGCGTGCCGTTGTTGCGTGCAATCACGTCGCTCATTAAGTCCACCGTCAACAAACGGCTTGCCGTTGTATTGAAGGACATTCACGGCGCGGTGGCAGACGGCAAGTCGCTGTACGAGTCGATGGCCGAGCATCAGGAGGTGTTTCCCACGCTGCACACCGTCATGGTGCAGGCGGGCGAGCGGGCCAGTTTTTTGGAGGATGTGCTGGAGAGCCTTTCAACTTTTCTCGAGCGGCTTGATGACCTGCGAGGCAAGGTGCTCGGTGCGCTTGTGTATCCGGTTATGCTTGTGATGCTTGGCGGCACGGTGATGGTTGCCGCGCTGGTTTTCTTCGTGCCCAAGTTTGAGCCGATGTTGGCCGGGATTGAAAAGCCGATGCCGACCGAGGTTGTGTTTCTGCTCAGTGCGAGTATACGCAACTATTGGCTCATACTGTTAGCTGGCTTGGTCGGGGTAATCGCCCTGTTTTGGAGCGCGTTCCAGAGTGCCGCCGGCAAACAGGCTATGGAGCGCTGGCGGTTAAAGATCCCGGTGGCCGGCACGGCTCTGCGCATGGTGGCGATCACCCGGTTCTGCCGCATTCTTGGCACGATGCTGGCCAACGGCGTGCCGATCCTGCAGGCGCTGGCCATCAGCCGCGACGCCACTGGCTCGGCGTTGCTCGCGGTGAACATCAACGATGCCATTGAGAACGTCCGCGCCGGCGAACCACTCACCGAGCCGCTGAAGGCTGGCGGCTTGTTCCCTGAACAGGTGCTGGCGATGATCTCGGTGGCCGAGGAGTCAAACCAGCTGCAGAAAGTGCTGCTGCAGATCGCCGACTCGGTGGAACGTCGCACCAACCAGCAGGTGGATCAGGCGGTGCGTCTGATCGAGCCGGTGATTTTGTGCGTGGTTGCCGCCGGCATCGGATTTCTGGCACTTGGCTTGTTGCTGCCCATATTCACCATGGCCAGCTCGCTTGGCCAAGGTTAAGTAGGCAGTTATTTGTAACATTTAAAGATCAGCCATCGTAGTAAGGACAATTCAATGAAGACGAAATACGGGTTAGTCGGTGCTCTGATGGGGTTGCTGCCAGCGATGGCGTTTTTGGCGTCACTCAACGTCTCCGCTGCAGAGTCGGCCGCTGGCGTCAACCCATACCTCGCCATCGTGAAGCGCAATGCGTTTGACCTGACAGACACCCCCCCCGCAGCTTCCAAGAAAAAAACACCCGAGCCGCCGAAGGACACCGAGATCAAGTTGACCGGCATCTACTTTCACAAGGGCGTTGAGAGGGCGGCGCTGGCATTGGTCGACACTGGCAAAAAACCGGGCAAACCCACCTATCTGCAATTGGCAGCTGGGGAAAAGGAGAACAGTATTGAGATTAAGTCCATCGATAAAAAAGCTGGGAAAATCATGCTGAAAGAATCGGGCATACTGCGGGAGCTGAACTTCACGGATAACACCTTCAAGACTGCCGTGAGCAAGGCACCTCGCCCGCCATCGAAGAGCTCATCCCCCAGCAGTTCCAAGGCGGCCGCAATGAAGGCGGCATTGGACAAAAAACGAAAAGCCGACGAGGCGGCAAGAAGAGCCA
This sequence comes from Verrucomicrobiota bacterium, assembly GCA_036012205.1. Taxonomy (GTDB): domain Bacteria; phylum Verrucomicrobiota; class Verrucomicrobiia; order Limisphaerales; family UBA1096; genus UBA1096. Next base: position 6,991 of record DASCOW010000203.1, on the reverse strand, counting down.
AGGATTCCGAGGCCAAGACCAAGGCCCGGGAAGAGTTGCGGGCGCGCATCGGCAACATGACGGATGCGCAGAAAGAGGAGTTGTCTCGCCAGATTCGCGGGCGGAATCGTTGATCTGCGAGCCGCTCGGCCCGTGTCCCGTATTGAGTGGTGCCCACATTAGGCTTGCTCGGCAGAGTGTGGGACTGGAGCATACGTGCCGTTGTTCTCGTGAGTCCGCACACACCAATGCATCTTTGCCGCTTGGCCAAGGCGACAGCTTTGGGCGTGGTGTTGACTGCCGGCTTGGCCCAGTCGGCAGTGGCGAAGATCGATTTTAACCGGGATATCCGGCCGGTGCTTTCCGGTGCCTGTTTCCAATGTCACGGGCCGGACGCGGCCAAGCGCAAGGCCGACCTTCGGCTCGACACCCGCGAGGGCGCGACTCGGCTGCTTGACGGCACGCGGGCAATCAATCCGGCGGACTTGACTGAAAGCGAATTGCTGGCGCGCATCACATCAGCTGATTCTGATACACAGATGCCGCCACCCGAGTCGAAGAGCCACCTGACCCCGGGACAGGTCAAGCTGCTGAACGAATGGGTTATGGCCGGCGGCGAGTACGACCGACATTGGGCTTTCAGGCAACCGGTTCGCCAGCCGCTGCCGGGTTTGCCCGCCGGCCGGCGTGCCTGGGTGAAAAACGCGATCGATGTTTTTATCGCTGTGAGGCACGCGAAGGAGGGTGTCACACCGTCACCGCGAGCGGCCAAGGCGACACTGCTGCGCCGCGTGAGCCTCGACCTGACCGGCCTGCCGCCGACGCCGTCGCAGATCGCAGCGTTTGTTGCGGACACCAGCCCGGATGCGTTTGAAAGGGTGGTGGACGCATTGCTGCAGTCGCCGCACTACGGCGAACGCTGGGGTCGGCATTGGCTGGACGCCGCGCGCTATGCCGATTCCGACGGCTACAGCCACGACGCCGCTCGTTCGATGTGGCCGTACCGCGACTGGGTGATTGACACGATGAACCGGGATCTGCCGTTCGACCAGTTTATCGTCGAGCAAATCGCCGGAGACTTGTTGCCAGGCGCGACATTGGCTCAGCGGATAGCCACTGGATTTCATCGCAATACACAGATTAACACCGAGGGCGGCGTGGACAAGGAACAGTTCCGCATCGACTCGATTTTCGACCGTCTCGCTACGACCGGCGAGGTGATGTTTGGCCTGACGCTTGGCTGCGCGCAGTGCCACGACCACAAGTACGATCCCATTTCACAAGTCGAGTACTATCGGTTGTTTGTCTATTTCAACAATGCAGATGAGCCGCGCATCGAGGCGCCCACGGCCGAAATTCTGGCCAAGCGCGCCGGGCACGAAGCACGCGTGAAACAACTCGAGGCTCAACTCAAGCCGTTGGCCAAGGAGGACGCCGGTCGCAAGTCGTTTGAAGTCAGCCTGGCCAAGCTCAAAAAGGCGCGGCCACGCGCAGCAACGACGCTGGCGATGGCCAAGCGTGCAACGCCGCGGACGACGCGCAGGCTTGTGCAAGGAGATTTCACCCGTCCTGCCGAAGAGATGCAACCGGGGACACCATACGTGCTACATCGTATGGCCAAGTCGGGCGGGGGCCGGCTCGACTTTGCCCGCTGGGTTGCCTCCCGCGAGAATCCCTTGCTGGCGCGTGTGGCTGTGAACCGCATGTGGCAGCACTTTTTCGGGCGCGGCATTGTGCAGACGGAGAATGACTTCGGCTCGCAGGGCATCCCGCCGACTCACCCGGCGCTGCTCGACTGGCTCGCTGTGGAATTCATGGAGAACGGCTGGAGTCGGAAACACATTCACCGCCTGGTCGTCACGTCATCGTCGTACCGGCAGGCCTCAATGCGCCGTGCGGATCTGGAGCGTGTCGATCCGTACAACCGGTGGCTTGGCCGGCAGGCGCGCTTTCGTCTGGACGCCGAGGTGGTGCGCGATGTGGCGCTCGCCTCGAGCGGCTTGCTCAGCGCGAAGATGGGTGGGCCGGGGGTGTTCCCTCCCCAGCCGGCCGGCTGCATGGATCTTGGCCAGCATCGGAAAACGTGGAAGGCCAGCATCGGTGAGGATCGATTCCGCCGAGCCGCATACACGTACCGCTGGCGCAACACGCCGCATCCGGCGCTGAAGGTGTTCGACGCCCCGGCTGGGCTGGCTGCGTGCACGCGCCGCATCCGCTCGAACACGCCGCTGCAGGCGCTGACGCTGATGAACGACCCGGCGTTCGTCGAGTTGTCGGTCGGCTTGGCTAAGCGGTTGATGGAGGAGGCCGACAGTGGTGTGAAACGCGTTCGTCTGGGCTTCCGGATCTGCCTTGGCCGTGAGCCGGACGCGGAGGAGTTGAGGCTGCTTACCGGCTTGATCGTGAACCAGCACAGTGAGTTTGCCTCGCACCCTGCAGAATCCAAGGCGGTAACGGCCGGGGCCAAGCCGCTTGGCCAAGCGGCGTCGGCTGGCCGTGAGGCAGAACTGGCGGCTTGGACGATGGCGGCGCGCGTGTTGCTGAACCTCGACGAGACGATTACCCGCGAATGATGAATGAGTTAACGGACAGTCAGGCGCAGCGATTGGATTTGCAACAGGTCACCCGACGTCATTTTTTCAGCCAATGCTCGATGGGACTGGGATCAATTGCGCTGGGCTCGCTGCTCGACGACGGCTTGGCCAAGGCGGCGGGTGCGAACCCGTATCGACCCGGCAAACCGCACTTCCGGCCTAGGGCGAAGAATGTCATTTACATGTTCATGGCTGGTGGGCCGTCGCAGTTCGAGTTATTCGACTGGAAGCCGGAACTGGCCAAGCGCAGTGGCGGCGACATCCCGGAGTCGTTCGTCAAGGGGAAGCGGTTTGCCTTCATGAACAGCAGTTTCAAGAACCAGAAAAAGCTGCTCGGCCCGGTGAAAACATTCCACCAATACGGTCAGAGCGGCATGTGGTTCAGCGAGAACGTTCCGCACATTGGCGGCATAGCCGACGAGATCGCGATGTTCCGCACATGCAAGACGAACTTGTTCAACCACGCGCCAGCGAAACTATTCATGAACACCGGCACGGGGGTTTTCGGCCGGCCCAGCATGGGTTCATGGGTGACGTACGGCATTGGGAGCGAAACGCAGAGTTTGCCGGGGTTTGTGGTGCTGCCCTCCGGTCCACGCGGCCCGCGCGGCGGGGCGGCCAACTGGGGAAGCGGCTTCTTGCCGACGACATACCAGGGAGTGCCGCTGCGGGGATCGGGTGATCCCATCCTGAATCTGGCCAATCCGGCCGGTGTCAGCAGCGAGCGTCAGCGAGCCTCGATCGACACCATCAACAAACTGAACCTCAAGCATCTGATGGCGACCGGTGATCCGGAGATCAACACTCGGATCGCCTCGTACGAGATGGCGTTCCGCATGCAGGCCAGCGCGCCGGAGTTAATGGACATCTCTGGCGAATCAAAAGCGACGCTTGGCCTGTACGGAGTCGAGCCGGGCAAGCCGAGTTTCGCCAGCAACTGTCTTCTGGCAAGGCGGCTCGTGCAGCGCGGCACCCGGTTCGTGCAGCTTTACCACACGAGTTGGGACAGTCACGGCGGCCCCGGCGAGACGTTGATGAAAGATTTTGACAAAGTGACCCATGAAGTGGATCAAGCCAGTGCGGCGTTGGTGAAGGATCTCAAGGAGCACGGGTTGCTTGATGACACGCTGGTAATCTGGGGTGGGGAGTTTGGCCGAACGCCGATGAGTGAGGCACGGCAAACGGCTGGGCGCAACCACCACATCGATGCATTCTCAATGTGGATGGCTGGCGGTGGGGTCAAGCCCGGGAACACCGTCGGCGAGACAGATGAGTTTGGGTTTGGCGCGATTGATCAGGAATGCCATGTGCACGACCTGCATGCGACAATACTGCACCTGCTGGGCCTCGATCACGAGCGGTTGACATTTCGTGCGCAGGGCCGTGATTACCGCCTTACCGACATCCATGGGAAGTTGATCGAGGACGCGCTGGGTTGACGCGCCTTTATTGAATCTCGTCCAGTTCCACGGCTCGGTGTTCCTCCGCGCTTCTGTAGGCGGCGTCGACGAGGGCCATGGTCTTTAGATTGTCGCGGCCGCCGATGGCCGGTTCCTCCCCGGTCTCGAGGGCGATGAGTAGTTGGGCCATGGTGCCAATGAAGGCATCGGGGAACCAGCTCTCACTCCATTTCGGCGAGTGAAAATTGGAGTCGCCCTTGGTTGCGTAGGTGATCGTCGATGGCGTCGTGTAGGGATCCTGACACCAGCCGATGTTGCCCTTGGCCAAGCCGTCAAGCCCTTCGATGCGCCACTCGATGCCGATGTCCGCAGGTGCGCCTTCACGGGCGGGGCCGGTCCATGTGTTGTCAATGGCGATGGCGCGCAGGCCGCTGTCGTATTCTAGAATGTAGCTGGTGATGCCGTCGGTATGGGGGAACGTCGTGCGTGGATCGGTGCGGACGGAGCAGTAGATACGTTCCGGATCGCCGAACCAGTAGCGGAAGGCATCCATGTGGTGGATGGACATGATGCGCAACGTGACCCAGCCCTGGCGTTCCTGCCAAGGCATCCAGTGCGGGATGCCGCGCATGTCAATGTTGGCTAGTATCGGTTCGCCGATGGTACCGTTGTCGAGCAGCGTTTTTGCCGCTCGCACCGATTGGTCGTAGCGCATGTTTTGGTTCACGGCCAACACGATGCCGGCCTGTTCGCAAGTTTCGACCGCCTCGACCGCCTCGGCGTAATTCGTGCCAAGCGGCTTCTGCGCGAGGATACCCTTAGCTGTGCCGCGCGCGCAGGCGGCACGGATGACATCGAGTTGATTGTCCGGCGGCACGGCAAGGTCGAGCACCTCGATCGATTCGTCATCGAGCAGTTCGTCGATGGTGTCGTGGACGGAGCCGACATGGCGAAGTTCGGCGCACTTGGCCGCGTTGGCTCGTGTGCGGGAGGCGATGGCGACCGGGTTGAAGCCGACTTTTTCGTAGGCCACCAAGTGGCAGTCGTTCATGATGAAACCGCTGCCAACACAACCGATTCGCCAGTCTTTGCGTTCGGGGAGTGGGGAGTGAATGTTCAGTTCCATGCCAAAAAGCAAATCTCCAAGTCAATGCACTTGGTTGCCCGTGAGAATTCGGTTGCGGCAGTCTTGCAACCGAGGATCTAAAAGTCAAAGAGGGAATGGGAGCATCGAGCCGGTGTCGCGTCAGTGGTGAGCTTTCGTGGAAACCGGTTTTTTGTTGCCTTGCTGGTAGGTTGCTGAGCTACCGTTTGGTTTGGTCGGAGTCGGGATGGGGCGGTTGTAGAGGTGTTGGAGGAGGTTGGTGATCGATTGCGGACCCTGATCCACATGCACCTCAATCACGGGCCGAGGCAGATCGCCTTTGTTCATGTAGTACTCGTGCAGGGCATCGGCTTGTGTGCTGCGCCGGGCAGCGTCCAGCGAGTTGAGCATGTAATTCTCGAAGAACTTTTGCAGCGGGTCGGGCTCTGTCGGCTCTGTCGGCGTGTGCTCCTGCTCTGTCGGCTCCACATAGTCTGGCAGCCGCACGGTGTTCACGGCCGTGGCTTTGTTGAAGTCCGGTTCGGGATCGCCACTGATGGAGATGGGCGGCAACGGTCGTATCCTCGGTTTGTATGGGCGAGTGATCCGGAAAGCCGTATTTCGGGTGTTAGCCATTTTGCGAATGTACTGTGTTGCATCGGCGAGTTCATCTGTAGAGGATTCAGCTGCAGCCTGATCCAACTGAGTGATGGAGCGGTGAATGTCTCTGATCTCTGATTTGCTCCCGGTCACGAGGACGACGTTGACTTTTTCCACCGGCACAATTTTCACGTCGGTGTCGCTGTAGAGCGCCTGCATTTGGGTGGCTAACTCGTTGGCGTTGGCGTTGGTCAGCTTGATGGCAGTGTTCTCCCGCCCGGCGGAGATCGGCTTGCGTTCGGTGTTCCGTGGCTTCGCTGGTGTCATCAAGCGTTGTCCGTGGGTTTGTCGTGAGGGAAGAGCCTGCCGGGTATTCGTTTTTTTGCGGCTTGATTTTCCGTCAAACCAATTCAGTGGGTTTATTCGCTGCCGCCAGGTGCTTTGTCGTGTGACAGGTTTGTTTTTACCAAACCAATTTTTGGGATTTGCTTTTTGCTGCCAGGTGGATTCGGTTGCGTCTTTCCCCTCCAACTGTTCCTCGGCGTTCTTTCTGGCTTCAGCGTAAAAGCCATCCGGTAAATCTGCCTCGAGTTCCTCCTCACTCACGACTCCCTCCGGTATGGCCGTCAAGTTGGCGGTCAAATAATCGCGATCGTTCGGATCGGCTTGGGCGAGCAGTTCCCGGATGCCATCGATCTCGCTCTTTGGCCCGATAACGACAACTCCCTTGGCCAAGCGGCTCGGCTCCACGACACTGAATTCATTGTCGCGCCCGTAGGCGTCGTCGAGCATTTGTTGCACATCGCCCGCTGTGAGTCGATTGAGCGGAATCACCACGCGCCCCATTGGGATCGGGGCTGGCGCCTCTGCCGCCGGCTCGGTATTTGCCGTTCTGCTGCGTTTGAAAAGGCGGGGGAGATACCCCTTGCGGGCCTGCACTCCGACGGTCGCGCCAAGGATTAGCACTCCGGCAAGGGCTGCCCGGAGGGATTTGTGCCTGTTAATCAGCTTCATTTCGTACCTAAATACGGTTTCAGTCTATGCCCCGGTTTCCGGTTGTCAAACCGTCGGGGAAGTTCGTTTAGGCCGCTTTCGACCACAAAAAACCAGCGTTTCATGAGCAAACGCCATGCCAATAACCGGGTAATCCGGGATGCGCCAAGGACAAGCGGGAGTGTGACATATCGCTGTTTTTTTGGCAAAGTCGCCGACGCGCAAATGGACGACTTGATCTGCAGAGGGTTCCTTCGACCTGGCACAACGTTGGTATTCACCGCCGCCGCTTGGATGGCACAGGCAGCTGAGATTCAGTTCAACCGCGACATCCGCTCAAT
>DASCOW010000202.1:0-13247 GCA_036012205.1 Verrucomicrobiota bacterium | reverse complement strand
CCTATTCCGGCAATCGAGCGAATGATCCGACGCGGCGGGTCGTGGTTTGCTACGCGACTTCCAATGATGGAGTGGTTTGGGAAAAACCGAATCTTGGCCTCTTTGATTACAACGGCGACCACAACACCAATATTGTCCTTGTGGGCAACGGCGGACGAAGCGTGAACTACGGAGCGTCGGTTCTTGTTGATCATCGCGACCCTGACACATCAAGGCGGTACAAAATGGCCTACTGGGATTTCGCAGATATCGCGGGCCGGCAGACCCCCGGACTTTGCGCTGCCTTCTCCGCTGACGGGATTCACTGGGTCAAACATTCAAAAGCGCCGCTTCTTCAGGGAGCTTACGGTGATCCCACTCAGCCTCCATTGTCCGCTGAGAGTCAGGGTGAACCACCCACCCGTCCGGCAATCAGCGATGTGATTGACCTGATGTGGGATCCCCGGCGCGATTGTTTTGTCATCTATTCCAAAACCTGGATTGACGCTCCCGATGGACGTCGTTTCTGGAAGCGGGCTGTGGTTCGTACAGAGTCAAAAGATTTTGTTCACTGGTCGACGCCTCAGTTGATCATTGTCCCTGACGATAGCGATTTGGGACAGATACACGGGGCATCTGTGTTTTATATTCACGATGTTTATCTTGCCACGTTGCAACGCCTCGATTTTGGGGCTTTCGACCGGGGCGGCACCGGGAACATGCCAGCCGAGTTAGCTTCAAGCAGGGACGGCATCCATTGGCGGCGTTCGTTTCAGGATGAAATATTTCTTCCGGTGACGGGGGATGGTGAAACGTTTGATGCGGGCTGCCTTTGGACCAGTTCAACGACAATCCATATGCCAAAGGAAATCCGATTTTATTATGGCGCCTATCCTGGGTGGAATTCCGATCTGGAAAATGACGCTAGCGGTATCGGGCTAGCAACCCTTCCGCGCGACCGGTTCGTCGCCATCGAGCCAACGGGTAGTATAGCCCAAGCCACACTCAAGCCGGTTGAACTGGGCAACATGAAGCGACTAACGCTTAACGCAGATGCCACCGGCGGCGAGGTGCGGGTCGAACTCCTGACGGCTGAAGGCTATCGAGTTGCCGGCTTCACGCGGGATCACTCGATCGCCATCACCGGGGACAGCCTGCAACATCCAGTCAAATGGAATGGGAAAACGATGGCGGACGTGGTGGCGGGCCAATATCAGCTGCGAGTTCACCTCAACAACTCGAAACTGTTTGCCTTGACGATTAAACACTGAATGAGCTCGCGCCCAAGTGGCCCGGCACTTGACGAACCTTGGTCAAGCGGATTGACTTGCCCAAACGGCGCTCTCCTGCCGCACTCACCGTTACGATCATGATCCAGTTTGCCAAGCCCAGCGCCGACCTGTTCATTCCAGACAACTCCGAGCCAAGCCCAGCGCTTGAGCGCACGACGCACCTCGGTGTCGGCGCGCATCAGGATGATCTCGAGGTGATGGCGCTGCACGGCATCCTCGCCTGCTACAAGCAGCCAAAGCAATGGTTCGGCGGCGTGACGGTGACCAACGGCGCCGGCAGCTCGCGCGCCAATGAGTACGCCGACTACACCGACGAGCAGATGCAGGTCGTGCGCGCCGAGGAGCAGCGCAAGGCAGCCGTCGTCGCCGAGTACGCGTTCATGGCGCAACTCGATTATCCCAGTTCGGCCGTGAAAGAAGCGGGCAACAGCGACTACGCCGACGACCTGCGAACGATCCTTGCGGCGGCCAGGCCGCAGGTGGTGTACACGCACAACCTCGCCGACAAACATGACACGCACGTCGCGGTGGTCGTGCCGCTGATCCGGGCATTGCGCGAACTCCCGGCGGACGACCGTCCGGCAGAGGTTTACGGCGTGGAAGTCTGGCGAGACCTCAACTGGCTGCTCAACGACGAGAAAGTGCTGCTCAATCTGGCCAACCGACCGAATCTCGTGCGCGCGCTCATTAGCATTTTCGACTCACAAATCAGCGGCGGCAAACGATACGATCTTGCGCTCGAGGGACGGCTCCGCTCCAACGCGACATTCTTCGATTCGCACGCCGTCGATGAGATGAACCTCGCCAGCTATGCGATGGACCTAAAGCCGCTCGTGGACGATTCGTCGCTGGACATCGCGGAGTACGTGAACGGATACATCGAACGGTTCCGCGAGGACGTCCGCTCGCGGGTGAACCGGTTCACCAGCGATTGAACGGTTACTGGGTTTCGCCGCGTGTAACCTGTAGGAACACGTCCTCGAGATCCATCTCATCTTCCTCCAGCCCAGTGAGCTGCAATCCTCCGTTGACGATGATCTCCGCGATCACGCCGCCATTGGCCTGACCGTCTGCCAACGCAACGCGAATCCGGTTGCTCTCCTCCTCAAGCCCTGCCTCAACAATCTCGGAGCGTTCACGCAACAGTTCGAGTGCGCGCTGCGGGTTGTCGGCCACGCGTAGCCGGTAGCCCGGTTTTTGAGTGAACTGCTCCTGCACCCCCTGCACCGGCCCACTGTAAATCAGGCTGCCCTTCTCGATGATGGCGACGCGGTTGCAGAGCGACTGCAGCTCGCTGAGAATGTGCGACGAAATGAGAATCGTTTTGCCGAGCCGCTGTAACTCCTGCAGGATAGCCATCATCTCAATGCGAGCGCGCGGATCGAGCCCGCTGGCCGGTTCGTCGAGCAGCAGAATCTCCGGATCGTGCACGAGCACGCGGGCGAGGCCGATGCGCTGCTGCATGCCGCGGCTGAGCGCGCCGATGGGTGAGCCTTTTTTTTCGCTTAAGCCGACCAGTTCGAGCACGTCGCTGATAGTCTGCTCACGCTTGGTCGCACCGATGCGGTAACACGCGGCAAAAAAATCGAGGTACTCCGTGACCTCCATGTCCTTGTACACTCCGAAGAAATCCGGCATGTAGCCGAGGATGCGCCGAACCCGGTCCGCCTCGCCAACGACGTCATGGCCTAGGACGCGCGCGGTGCCGGTCGATGGCGAGAGAAAGGTCGAGAGGATGCGCAGCGTGGTGGTCTTGCCGGCACCGTTCGAGCCAATGAAGCCGAAGAGGTCACCTCGGTTCACGGTGAGGTCGAGCTGGTTCAGCGCGGTGAGGTTGCCGTAGTGGCGCGTGAGCCCAAGCGTCTCAACGGCAGCGTTGGAGACAGGCGGCGACTGGATGGCAGTTTCATCTGACATGGTTTTGTTTCGTTCGCGCTTGGCCAAGCGTCAGTCGGTTCCAGTGATTTCGAGTGGAATCCGGTACAGAGTTCGCGCTTGGCCAAGTTTGGTTTCAAAAAGTCCCGTGGACGGAATCGGCGCATGGTCCTCCGCCAGCAGCAGCAACACGGCTCCGCCGCGTGCGGCGTGGGCGGACAGGTCGAGTCCGCCCGAGCCGCCGATGGCCGCGATCGAGTTGTCCGCTTGGTTCTCGCTGGTGTTGAGCAGCGCCGGGAAGGAGCACGCCACGATGTTCATCATGTCCGGCTCGATCCGACCACTCTCGGTGTCGCCGAACGCCCGGTTTCGGGTATTCACGGCATACTGAAATCTCTCGCCCCGGCTTATGCTGCCAAGTTTCCCCTCGGTGTGGGGTGAGGCGGCAGTGTGAATGCTCACGGTGCGTGCGCTACCGGGCGGCGACTGCAGTTTGAGCTCGGTGATTTTGCCGGCGGCCACCAACACCGCATCGGTGATCGCCCTGTCGAGCCGATTGTCGATTGCCAGTTCGTAGTCGGCGGCTCCGTTTTTGGTAAGAGTCGCCGTGACGCCACCGTTGTCCGGGGCGAGCCATTCGGAGCAAAGCAACCGGCTGGTCCAGATCGGCACCCGTACACTGGCAGCGAGTTGGCCGGGGGCGCGCTGCACGAACAGGGAGGAAACCATGTTACCCCGAGACGCCCCTCCATACTCGGACCGGATCGCGCCCTGCGCGAAGCTGCCACCGAGCCGGTAATCCTGATTGACCGGCGAATAAATCGACACATAACTCCGACCGCGCAGCATTTCCTGTTGGCCCGGTAGCACGTCGACGACGTGTAGTTCGTTCAACTCCAGTTGACCGGCACGCAGCTTGTAGCCGATGAAATAAATCAGCAGCGAAAAGATCGCCACGTAGGCCGGGAATGTCAGCCAGGTGAGAATCTGTTTGTTGATACGCTTGAGCCAGATGCGATCCACCGGCCCGATGATCACGAGGTACGCAGCGAGCAACAACAGCAGCCAGACGATTGGCAGCTTGCTGACTTGGCGGCTGTCGAGCATCGCGCCATAAACCCCGTCGATGTCCATCATGCCGTACCGCTGCGGAGGAGCTTCCATCTCAAACCAAGCGCCGGGAACCTTGGCCAGGCGCGCCCAGAACCAGTGCCGCTTGGCCCATGACTTGAACGGCTCTCGCTCGGGGTTGAAGCCCAGCACGCTCACTTGGCCAAGGCCGCGATTGGCCTCGGCGGCGACCGGCCGGCTGTCCAGTTCAAAGAGCGTTGAGCCGTTGGTCAGGCGCACCCCGGCGGCGGCGAGTTGGCCGGCAGCGAACGCGGCATCCGGATCGCCGACGTCCGGGTAATCACCCGCTCCGGCCCAGCGATGCAGTGTTTGGCCAATGGCGGAGCTTTGCACCGCGCTAAACTTGCCGCGAACAAGGCCAGCCAGCCAGGGCGTGCCGGTGACATCGCCGGGCTGGTCCACTGCCAGAATCAGATGCCCGCCGCCAAGCACCCACATCGAGAGAGCGGCGGCCTGTTCTGGGCGCAGATTGATGGCACGGGCTGTGTTCAGGTAAAGCGCGTGCAGGCCGCTCAGTGCGATTGGATCGTCGGGGAAGGTATCCTGCTGCAAACGCGCCACGCGCGGGGTGTAACGATCATTCTCCCATTTACGCTTGAAGCTCGTCTTGGGCAGCATCGGGCCGCCGGCCTGCTGGCCGCTCAACGCACCGACAAGTACGGTAACCGATTCCACGCTGTCGAGCCGGAGCTCGTCGTGCTTGGCCACGGTCTCGTGGCCATTTTTCAGCTTGGCCGACCAGCCGGCGTTTGCATCCCCAAAAACCGAGAGCGTGAACCGCTTGCGGGTGTTCGTGGTCAGCTCAACGTCGTAGCGGTAAACTGGGTTGTCACCGAAGCGCGGTTGCAGCTCAATCTGGCCGTCGAAGGTCGGGCCGTCGTTGAAAATCTCGAACGTCACCGGAAACCACTCGCCCTGCCGCGCCTTGCCGGCGAATCCCATGAAAATATCGAACTGAACCTCGCCCCTGACCAAGCTGCCGCCAGCCAGCAGGCACGCCAACCCCAGCTTAACCAAGCGGGCAAAGTGACGAGTGAGTTTAGGGTGCGCAGCGTCCACGTTTACTGGGGGGGGAGCTAAAAGCGTAAACTGTTCACGGTCAATCCCGAACGCTTAAATTGGCCTCGGCACGAATAAAGCATTGCGGTCGGCGGCGTTTTTGGGTTCCCTCGGCTGTCCCATGAAACTGATGGAGAAAATGAACCACAACTTGAAGGGCGTCCTAGCCGCAACCGTGACGCTGACGACGTTTTCCATAATGGCTCAACAGCAAGAGAAACTGACGGACGGCCTGTATGCCGAGATCGAGACAACCAAGGGGATCATCCTTGGCCAACTCGAGTTTGAGAAAACCCCCCTAACGGTCGCCAACTTTGTAGGGCTCGCTGAAGGAAAAAAACATTACTCTAAAGCTGGCGGCACCCCGGCTGATGGCAAGGGCGAGCCGTACTACGACGGATTGAGCTTTCACCGGGTGATTCCCGACTTCATGATCCAAGGCGGCTGTCCGCAGGGCACCGGCACGGGTGGGCCGGGCTACAAGTTCCCAGATGAGATCGACTCGTCGCTGAAGCACAGCAATCCAGGTATTTTCTCGATGGCCAACTCCGGCCCAGGCACCAACGGCAGCCAGTTTTTCATCACCCACAAGGCGACGCCGTGGCTCGACGGCAAGCACACTGTGTTCGGTCATGTTGTCAAAGGACAGGACGTGGTCAACGCCATCGCCAAAGGCGACAAGATCAACAAGATGACCATCAAGCGTGTCGGCGAGAAAGCTAACGCCTTCAAGGGCGACGAGGCGCAGTTCGCCGCATTGCGCGCCACCATCAAGTCGCCGGTAGACAATAACCAAGCCGAAGGCGAGGCGTTTCTGGCCAAAATCAAAAAGGAAGAAGGAGTGAAAACCACCGCCTCCGGCCTAGCCTACAAGGTCTTGACCGCCGGAACTGGCGCCAGCCCGAAAGCCACCGATCAAGTGACCGTGCATTACACCGGCAAACTGATCGAGGGCAAGGTGTTCGACAGCTCCGTCAAGCGCGGCCAACCGGCGACCTTCCCTCTCAACCGCGTGATCCCCGGCTGGACCGAGGGTTTGCAGCTCATGAAACAGGGCGGCAAGGCGATCTTCTATATTCCGTCCGATCTGGCGTACGGCGCACGAGGTGCCGGAGGAGTGATCCCTCCAAACGCCACACTAATCTTCGAGGTCGAGTTGCTGGAAATCAAGTAGACAGCCAAGCGATTGGCCAACTGGCAGGCGCGTCAGGCTCCTTCGGTTATTAATGAGTCAACGAAGCGGGCGGTGCGTTCACAGGCGGTCTTGATCTGCTCGAGGCCGGTGGCGAAGCAGCAGCGCAGAAACCCCTCGCCCGAGGAGCCGAAGGCGTTTCCCGGTACGCAGGCGACGTTTTCCTCTTTCACCAACCGCGACGCAAACTCGCTCGAACCGAGGCCGGTGGACTGCACGCTGGGGAAGGCGTAGAAAGAGCCACGCGGCAGGCGGCAGTCCAACCCCATGTCGTTGAATGCCTTCACAATGTAGTTACGGCGGAGCCGGTATTGTTCCTTCATTTCAGCAACAGAGTCGGCGCCGTTTTGCAGCGCCTCGATGGCGGCTTCCTGGCTGATGATGCTCGCGCACAGCATGGAGTACTGGTGGATGCGCATCATCGCATCAATCAGTTCCGCCGGACCGCAGGCGTAGCCGATGCGGAAGCCGGTCATCGCATAGGCCTTGGAAAAGCCGTGCAGAAAAACCGTCCGCTCGGCCATGTCGGGCAGTGACGCGATGCTGGTGTGTTTCCCCTCAAAAGTCAGCTCGGAGTAAATCTCGTCGGTGATCACGAGCAAATCATGGCGCTTGGCCAAACGGGCGATCTCCTCGAGTGCCTCGCGAGTCATCGTTCCGCCGGTGGGGTTGGTGGGGAAGTTTAGCACGAGAGCCTTTGACTTGGGCGTAATCGCCCGCTCAATAGCCTCGGCGGTGACAGCAAATCCGTCCTTGGCCAGACACGGCACGGGCACCGGCACGCCATGCGCCAGCGCGATCCCGGGCGCATAGCTAACGTAGCACGGTTCGTGGTAAATGATCTCGTCGCCAGGATCGATGATCGCCCGCAGTGCGATGTCGAGCGCCTCGCTGACGCCAACGCTAACGAGGATTTGAGTCTCCGGATCGTAGCTCACGCCGAAGCCTCCGGCGACGTAGCCGCTGATGGCTGCACGCAGCTTGGACAGGCCAAGGTTGGACGTGTAGCTGGTGTGGCCGCACTCGAGAGCGTAGATTGCCGACTCGCGAATGTGCCACGGCGTGACAAAGTCCGGCTCACCGACGCCCAGTGACACGACATCGGACCGCCCCTGCACGAGGTCGAAAAACTCACGAATGCCGGATCGGGGAATGCGCTGAACCTGCTGGGCGACTGCGTCGCCGGGCTTGAAGTCACTCGACATGGCTTGGAATTAGGCCGCGGCCTTTTTTTGCCGGCGCTGGAACACAGGCTCCGCTTGGCCAAGCACGACCTTGTCGGTGACCTTGACTGAGACGACGTCGGTCGAGTCGGGGATCTCGTACATCGTGTCGAGCATCAGTTTCTCCATCAGGCTGCGTAGACCGCGCGCGCCGGTGCCGCGCTTGATGGCGGCCTTGGCCAACTCGGTCAGGGCGTCGTCGGTGAAGCTGAGTTTCACGCCGTCCATCTCGAACAACTTGGAAAACTGCTTGATGAGGGCGTTCTTTGGCTCGGTCATGACGCGCACGAGTTGCGCCTCGTCGAGTTCCTCGAGCGACGTGTGCACCGGTAGCCGACCGATGAATTCTGGGATGAAACCGTAACTGAGCAAATCCTCCGGTTCAACATGCTTGAGGATGTCCTTGTCCTCCGCGCTGGGCTTGTCGTCACGCTGGGCATCGTCCTTGCCAGAGAAACCAAGTACGTGTTTGCCGATGCGGCGCTGGATGATGTTGTCGAGATCGACGAAGGCGCCGCCGCAGATGAACAGCACGTTGGTGGTGTCGAGCTTGATGTATTCCTGCTGCGGATGCTTGCGGCCACCCTGCGGCGGGACGTTGCAGATGGTGCCCTCGAGAATCTTCAGCAGCCCCTGCTGCACGCCTTCACCGGAGACGTCGCGTGTGATAGACACGTTCTCGGTACGTCGCGTGATCTTGTCAATCTCGTCCACATAAATAATGCCGATCTGGGCACGCTTCACATCGTAGTCGGCCGCCTGCAGGAGGCGCAAGACGATGTTCTCGACGTCGTCGCCAACGTAGCCGGCCTCGGTGAGCGTGGTGGCGTCAGCGATGGCGAACGGCACGTCGAGCATGCGCGCCAGCGTGCGGGCAAGCAGCGTCTTGCCGGAGCCGGTCGGGCCAAGCAGCAGGATGTTGCTCTTCTCGATCTCGATGTCATCTCCACCCGTTTCACTGCGGATGATCTTGCCGTCCCCCTTGCTCCTGACCGCGAGGCCGGACTGGATGCGCTTGTAGTGGTTGTGCACCGCGACAGCAAGCGCCCTCTTGGCGGTGTCCTGCCCGATGCAGTGCTCGTCCATCGCCGCCTTGATCTGCTTGGGCTTGGGGACGTTGAGTTTGATCGCCTTTTTCTTCTCCTCGGCCTGCAGTTCCTTATCGAGGACATTCTTGCAAACGAGAATGCAGTTATCGCAAATGTACACGCCCGGCCCAGCGATCAGCTTGCGAACCTCAGAGTGAGATTTTCCGCAGAAGCTGCAGAGAGTGATCTGGTTGGGGCGTGCCATGAGTGCTGAAATCTATTTCTTCTTTTTGCCATCGTCGAGACTGGCGACTTCCTTTCGGGACTTCACCACCTCGTCTACAAGACCGTACTTCTTCGCCTCCTCGGGGGACATGAAATGATCCCTATCCGAGTCGGTGACGATCTGTTTGACTTTTTTGCCAGTGTGCTCCGCGAGAATCTCATTGAGACGTGCCTTCATCCGCAGAATTTCGGCCGCCTGAATCTCGATGTCGGAAGCGTTGCCCTGCGCGCCGCCCCACGGCTGATGAATCATGATGCGCGCGTTGGGCAGCGCGTGGCGTTTGCCCCTGGTGCCGGCGGCGAGTAGCACGGCGCCCATGCTGGCCGCCTGACCGATGCAGTACGTGTTCACATCGCACGTCAGGAATTGCATCGTGTCGTACACCGCCAGCCCGGCGGTGATGCTGCCGCCCGGCGAGTTGATGTACAAATGAATGTCCTTCTTCGGATCCTGCATTTGCAGGAACAGTAACTGCGCGATCACCAAGTTCGAGATTGTGTCATCAATCGGTGTGCCGATGAACACAATACGATCCACCAGCAGCCGCGAGTAGATATCGTAGCCACGCTCACCGCGGCCCGTCTGCTCGACGACCATCGGAACCAGAAAATTATTTGCCTCCAAGCCTTCGCTCATGGCCGGAAACCATAACGGCCCCGGCTTCATGCCGTCAAGCGCTTGGCTTTATTCCCGGGCGAAGGGGCCGTTGTTGCCGATGGCGTGGATGGTATTTTGAATCCGGTGGGAAAGGTAGGCGCCGTCCGCGGTGTCGATCCTGTATTCGATCTGCATCTGCATGGTCGGCTTCATATCGACGATTTGTAGCAGGACGGATTTCTTGTTGGCGGACAGTTTCACGCCAGTCACCTCGACGCGATCGCGGCCCTGGCTGCCGTCGGCCTTGTAGTCGCGCGAGCCATAGTTGCTGCTACGCTTATAGCCCCAGCGCTTGACGGAGTAGCTGTCCGGGTCGGTGGCGGTCTCTGTGTCGAGTACGTGGGTGAACGTCAGCGAGATGCCATCTCTTGTCGCGTGGATGGCCACCGGGATGTGAACCGGCTTGCCGGTGTGTTTGAGTCGATAAAAACCACCCGGACGAGTCTTGTTACCGGCCCAGCCGAACAGGCCACAGGCGTAAAGTTGGCCATCGACGGGATGGAAGCGGCCACGCATCACGCCGGTCGGGAAATCGAAGTCCGGAATGCGAACCACACCGCCCTGCGAACGGCCGTTCACTTTTTCCGTCATCACCACGTACACGTAACCGGTGCCGTAGGAGAGATTGATGAGTTGGCCGCCAAGACCGCCCCACTTGCCGCTGTTCACCCAAAGCTGCTCGGCGGGTGAACGGTCAAAGTCATTGTGCATCCAGACCATCGGCAAGGTGATGTCGGCCTCGGTCAGGCCTTGATGGTAACCCATGAGGTTGCCGTAAAAACTGCCCTTCTTTATGAGGTTGATTTCGTTCTTCGGCGTCCAATGCCCCTCCTGGTCACTCACGTAAAACGTGCCGTCAGGATTCACGCACACGCCGTTCGGCGCACGGAAACCGCTGGCGATGATTTCTGTTTTTTTGCCGTCGGGCGACACCTTGAGCAGCGTTCCATGCTGCGGGACGAGCGCCGTCTTGGCGTGGCGTGCGGCCTTGGTGTAGTAAAAATTCCCGTACGCATCGGTCTGCAAACCCATCGCGAATTCGTGGAAGTGCTCGGTCACCTGCGCGTCGTGGTTGAACGCCCTGTAGTAGTCGGTCTCGCCGTCGTCGTTGGTATCGACCAATTGCGTGATTTGGTCGCGACAGGTGACGTAGATTTTGCCTTCGACGATCTTCAAGCCAAGCGGCTGAAACATGCCGGTCGCGATACGTGTCCACGTAAACTCCTGTGGGTCGCTGTTGATGCCATCGACGATCCAAACGTCGCCCATCCATGTGCAGACTGCCACCCGGTCGCCGCCCTCAAAAAAGTCGAAGCCACCCAGACGCATCCAAGAACGGTACGGGTTTTTGTCCGGCGCGGTGATGACCTCGGTGACGAACGCCCCCGGCTTGCCCATGCGGCGCGGTTTGGTTTTGATGCTTTCCGGCCAACGGCGCTCTTTGTCGGACTGCACCGACTCTGTCAGGATTTCCGGCTCGTTGTTTTGGGCCATGAACGCCCCGAACATCCCCATGAAACTCTCCTCGATGCGGGAGAAAAAAAGTTTGACGGCGGTGGGTTCACCGGTAGGAACCCGTAGCCGCAGATGGCCGTCGGCGGTGGAGTCGAATTTCGTCCCTTCGCCTCCCCCTAATACCCCCACAACCAGCCGGTTGCCGTAGACGGCTACTTGTTGATGATCCACTGCCCGCAGTTCCGGCTTCGAGTCGGCGATGTGCGCGACCTGCAAAACAAATTGCGAATCACGGCGAGCGAGATTGATGTTGCGGATGACCACCTTTTGGCCGCTCAACATTTTTGCAAGAGAGGGCGACTCGAATACACGGACGCCTCCAATCTTGTAATAAAGAATCACTTGGTCATTGTGCAGAAACAGTCCGCGCCACTGGCCCCAGTCGCGAGGGAGCGGGCCGTACGGTTTGTTGTCGAGGCCGCGCAGGCGAGGATCCTCAAAACGGTTCGTGCCCGGCCTGGCCCAGCCCGGCGCTACCGGGTTGGTGAAGAGTCGCTTGCCGACGAGCTTCGGGTGCGTGCCGTGGCTGCCGTCGTAGACGATGCTACGCCAATCGATCAGACCGTCACCGCTCCACGCCGCCGCCATCCGCAGCGTGTCGGTATCGAACACCACAAACTCGCTGCCCTTGGACACTCCACCAGAGCCCTCATCGAGCCGGATCGCGATGCCCTTGTAGGCGATGTTGCCTTGAGCGACCTCGATCGAGGCACTGAGGTACGGGCCGTAGTTCATGTCGATGTACGGCTTGCCGGCCAGCTCGACGCCGTCCGCTTGGTCAAGCTCGGAAACGGAAAAGAAAACCGTAACGGCCAAGCTCAATGGAATTCGAAAAAGTTGAAACACAGCCGGGAAAGTAGGCAACCCCCGACCCGCGGCCAAGCCCTAACACGATACCACTGTTCGCAACATTCTCACGCAGCCAGACGAGCAAGGAGTGCCACTTTGTCCCATATTGAAGAACTCTATCAATGTGTCATTATGTCGCTTTCGTGCTTTCTTTGTTCGGTTTTATTAATATTCATGCCTTTTTCATAGCAAATCAATTGGCATGCGATATGCAATTAAACCGGCAGTTGGTTTGACATAAACCGTAACCCTAAAACAGAAAGGAAAATGATTATGATGACTTGTACAAAAAGAAATGCGAATCCGTTAAACGTGTTCGAGGATGTGTTTGGCACCCTGTTCAACGACTCACTTGGGAACTTGGCCAAAGTAGCCACAACTGGCGCTTGGACTCCGGCGGTGGATATCGTCGAGTCGCCCGAAACCTACACGCTCACCGCCGACCTGCCCGGATTGACGAAATCCGATGTGAACCTGACGGTGGAGGATGGCGTGCTGACGCTGACTGGCGAGCGCAAGAGTGAGCACAGCGAAAGTAAGGAATTCGGCCACCGATACGAGCGCGCCTACGGCAAGTTTAGCCGTTCGTTCCAACTGGGCACCGGCGTCGACACCGGCAAAATCAAGGCTGAGTTCAAAAACGGACTGCTCAAGGTCGATCTGCCAAAGATCGAGGCCAGCAAACCTTACGAAGTAGCCATCGCTGAATAAACTAGAGGCGATTAGGACAATCATGAAAGCGGAGCCAGACGGCTCCGCTTTTCTGTCTCTTGACCAAACACTACGTTGAAATGGAAAGACGAGTTCGCGAACTTGCGAGTGTTGTTAGAGGCACCGAACAGACAAGTAGGCGTGGGGAAAAGTTCATAAAGTCTCACTCTCCATCCGCAACAACGAGGGCACTCCACCCATCGCTTGATTGTTTTCCTGAAAACCTGCAGCCAAGGGTGTCAGCATCACCTCAACTCTCAACCGTCAGCGAGAACCTCTGGATGGCGTTGCGACCGGACTTGCGGAACGGGCGTGGCATCGGCTGGGCGATGCCGTTGAGGTCAATGGTCCGGCTGCGCACATCGTAACTGCCGGGGGCGATCCCCTTCAGCAACGTCGCCCAGTGGACAAGCGTGTAGCGCATAGGCCAATGTTTCGGTCGGCCGTTCC
>DASCOW010000201.1:0-1570 GCA_036012205.1 Verrucomicrobiota bacterium | reverse complement strand
GATCGGCTTGGGCAAATAGCGGGGGTGGTCGACGTATTGGCGTACCATGTCGCAAACATACAGTGCAGCATCCGGACCGACAGCGGCGTACACGGGACGAAACCACTGATCCGGCGACGCGAGAAAATCGTGACCGGGCGTGGGATGCTCGGCACGAAATGTCGCCCCGCTCGGTGTGAGCCGCTGGCGCTGCACGAGATTTTGCGCCGGCTCACAGATGAATGCGCTCCCGCCACGGATGCAGATGCCGCTGGCGCTGGTGTACGTGCCGGAATGTTGCTGATTGATGAGGCTCGGGATGTAAGTGGCGGCGGTGGTGTCGGGGCTGATTGGATAAACCTTCGCGGCAACCGGCACGACGTTTTCGACCGTTTCGGTGAATGCAAAATGCGGGTTGCGCTTCAGGAGGCTCGGCGACATCACAACGTGCATCAGCGGATTGCGGTTGCTCGACACGAAGCGGTGGCCCAGCGTGTCGAAGCATTGGCCAAACTGACCGGTGCCGGCGAGTGGCTCGTATACAAACGTCTCCGGATGAAAGCGACCATCCTGCCGCTTGGCCGTCACGGCGGGGCGCTCGGGGTGCAACGGGCTGGTGACCTTCGCGTCGGTGAGGCCGCTTGTGATGTACACCCATCCGTCCGGCCCCAGCGTCGGGCTGGCCACCCGGAGTTGCTCGCTGCTGCTCTGCGTGCCGAACCCGGTCAGGACGATTTGCCGCACATCGGCGCGGCCGTCGCCGGTGGTGTCCTTGAGGAACCAGATGTCCGGTGCGCAAGTCAGGAACACCCCGCCGTCCCACGGCAGGATGCCGTTGGGAAACGTGAAGCCTTCGGCAAATGTCGTGCGTTTTTCAAACCGCCCATCTCCATCGGCATCCTCGAGCAACGCCACCGTGCCCAGCGTGAGCGGGTTCTCGCCAAGTTGCGGATAACTGCACCCCTCAACGACAAGCATCCGGCCGTCGGCGTCGAAACACAGCACCACAGGATCGCGCACCAGCGGCTCGGCCGCAACAAGCTCCACGCGCGCGCCGGGTTCAACCTGAAACGCATCCAGCGCCTCCGACGGCGAAAGCGGTCCGGGTGCAGCGGTGAGCAGGGAAGGGAGAACAGAGACGAGCAGAAAAATTCGTATCATGGCACAACTTGACTCAAGGGAGTTTAGCGGTGTACGACACAGAAGCAACTCCCACACTTGGCCGGACGCTTGGGCCATCCCACTTTTGGCTTCCAAGCTGGCAGCGTTGCGTCCATTAAATGGCGGTCGTTATCGCGAACGAAGATGAAGGCGCTCGTCAAAAAACAATCAGGAGAGGGACTTTGGCTCGAGGACGTGCCGCTGCCGGGAGTGGCGGCCAATGATGTGCTCATCAAGGTGGATCGCATGGGCATCTGCGGCACAGACCTGCATATCTACAAGTGGGATGACTGGGCAAGCAAAACCGTGCCGGTGCCGCTGGTTGTCGGGCACGAGTTCGTCGGCGAGATCGTCGAGACCGGTGAAAACGTTCGCGACTTCCGTGCTGGCGAACTGGTGAGCGGCGAGGGGCACGTGGTGTGCGGGCATT
>DASCOW010000200.1:0-4136 GCA_036012205.1 Verrucomicrobiota bacterium | reverse complement strand
TGTCGTATGCTGCCTTGAGGTCGGGCGATTTTTTGAGTGCGTTCTTGAGCGTGATTTTCAGTTCGTTGGGAACGAACTTGGCCAAGCGATCCCCCTCGCCGAAGCTTAGGCCCATCACCCGGGCCACGTCGCGGATCACCGACTTGGCCCCCATCGTGCCGAAGGTGATGATTTGCGCCACAGAGTCGCGTCCGTATTTTTTGCGGACGTATTCTATCACCTCCTCGCGTCGGTCATCGGCGAAGTCGATGTCGATGTCAGGCGGGCTAACCCGCTCCGGATTAAGGAACCGCTCGAAGATCAGACCGTATAGCAGGGGATCGACGTTGGAGATTTCCAGCAGATAGGCCACCAGTGATCCCGCCGCGGAGCCACGCGCCACGCAGGCGATACCCTGTTCGCGACCATATCGCACGAAGTCACCAACAATGAGGAAGTAACTGATGTAGCCCATTTGCTGCATGATCCCCAGTTCGTAGTCGACGCGCTCGATGAGCCCCGCTACCGCCTTGGCCACGGTTGGATCATCGAGCCCCGGCTTGACTTCCGGATCGGCATCCTCCGGCGGCGAATAGTTGGGCAACTGATTGGCGTTCTCGAGTGACTCCACCACAAACACATCGCCATCCAGACGAACCTGCATGCCATAACGCTCCGCAAAGCCATTCGCCAAAAATTGTCGCAAATAACCCTCGCGGGTGTGCCCTTCCGGCGGATTGAACACCGGGTAGTTCAGTTTGCCGAACTCGATTTCGACATTGCACTTTGCGGCTATCTCCATCGAGTTACGCACCGCATCCGGAACTTCGGCGAACAATGCCGCCATCTCCTCCGCCGAGCGCAGGTAAAACTGCTCCTGCACGTAGCGCATGCGGTTCGTGTCCGAGAGCAGCGCCTGTGTGCCGATACAGATCAGCGAGTCATGCGCATGCGAGTCGCTTTTTTCGACATAGTGAACATCGTTGGTAGCCACCAGATTGAGCCCCATGTCGGCAGCCCAAGGGATGAGCTGGCGATTGACCTTGGCCTGCTCAGCGATGCCGTGATTGTGCAACTCAAGGTAGTAGTTCTCCGGCCCGAACGCCTGCTTGAACCAGTCGATCTGATCGCGGGCCCTGTCGAATTCCTCTGCCATGATCAACCGGGGAATCTCGCTGGCCAAACAGCCACTCAGGCAGATCAATCCCTCGCTGTGCTGCGCGAGCAGTTCCTTGTCAATGCGCGGCTTGTAGTAGTAACCCTCAAGCTGCGCGGCAGTGGCCAGGCGCACAAGGTTTTGGTAACCGGTCTCGTCCTTGGCCAGCAGCACGAGATGGTAGTACGCCTCCTTGCCGCGCGCGCCGGACTTTTTCTCGAGCCGGCTGCCGGGCGCAACGTATACCTCGCAGCCGATGATCGGCTTGATGTCCTTCGCGCGAGCGGCACGATAAAAATTGATCGCGCCGAACATCGCCCCGTGATCGGTGATCGCGAGCGAGCCGAAGCCCAGATCACTTGCCTTGGCAACCAGGCGATCCACACGACATGCCCCATCAAGCAGGGAAAACTCGGTGTGGCAATGCAAGTGAACGAATTCCGGTTTCGGCACGCGCTCAACTTACTCGTACCCTTTGGCCAACAGCAAGTGCCATGGCTGATTGTGGATAAGTTCGGACCGAGGCAAACAGCGGTCAAGCAACTGTAAACCGGGTCGTGAAGTCGGTATTGCCGCCCGGCTTGGCGGTCAGCTTGAGGTACGGTGCATGTTCGGTTTTCATGAAGCGAGGCGAGACGATGCCGTTGTGTTGCCTGGCCGTCTCGTCGCCGATTGGCCGCCATAGCTCAGCCAGTGCCCAGCCTATGCCTATATCGACGCACATGGTCGCGGATTCGCTCGTTACCCGGAAAGCCCGCTCGCCGATTCGCTCCACTTCGCAACCGGGCGCAAACTGCCATCGCACCGTGAATTTGCCATCCTGGCCAAGTTGCCGCTCGAACGAGTCGGACACCATCCAGCCTTCCGGTTCGTTGGCCAATGGCTTGACTGTGCGCGACAGCAGGCCGCCGTCCTTGAGTCGAATTTCTGTTTCCAATACCTCGCCGTTGAGACTCTGGAGCGGCTTGGGGTGTGCGGCTGTCCAGAGGAACGGCCCTTCGCGTCTGGCCAGGCTCACTCCATCCGGGCACGGGCCGTTGTGCGCCTCGCGCGAGGCGAGCCAGTTTCGCAGTTTAGGCGCGCCGTGGTAATCGCCGGTACCGGGATCGATCGCCATCGCGCGGCCCTTGAGCCAGAGCGAAAGGTGCTGCGCGTCGAGGTGGCCGTGTGGCGCCATCGAGCCGGAGCCGAGCGGCGAGAAATCGAGCCGCGCCTTCCAGTGGCTCAGCGCGTTCATGGCGATGCCGGTGTCGGGAAACACGCGCCAGCCGCCTTGCTCTGTTTTCGGATGGTCACTCCCCATGCAGGCGTCGAACGCGCCGCGCATGAGGTGCAGGAACCGCGACTCACCGGCATTGCCTGCGATCCACTGCCACCACTCGGCGGCGGCGCGAGACTCGTCTGCGAACCACGGCACGACGAAGGCATCGTCCGAGTCGCCATAATCCCACGGGGCGGACGGCACCTGCACCTCGCGGTAGAACCGGGCCGCCTGGCTAAGTCTCTCGTCGATGTGATCACGGCTTGGCTTTGGCAATGCATTGGCGGCCGTCAGTGCCTGCCGGGCTTCCCAGCAGAATTCCCACGCGAAAAACTGGTAGTTGAGCGCCTGCTCGAAGTTGCCGCCGTCGTGGTGAAACTGCCGCAACGTCTCGCGCTCGAGCAAGTGACCGAGTTTGGTCAATCCTGGGCCAAACTTGGCCAAGCCCGGCCAGCGGGCGTTAGCCACTGACAGGCCGCACAACTCGCCGAGTAGGTGATTGTTCGCTGACGAACCAAACGTACGGTGCCGCCAAGTAAACCAAGCGTGGGCTGGCAGAATGTCGGCGCGCAGCTTGGCCAAGCGCTCCGCAAAGTCGCCCGGTTCGTGTCCTTCAAACGCTGTCAGGAACGCATCGATCCACGTGAAGGCGATGAGCCGCATGCCGCTCTCAAGCGCGCTCGTCCAGTGCCAGCCAGTGTACGGCGGATTGCAGGTCACCCAGTCCTCGAGCCATTCAAGGCAATGCTCGCCGCTGCGCCGGTTGCCAAGCAACCAACTGGCCTGAGCCAAGCGCAATGGGCCGTACCAACGACTTGGCTCCCAGAGCGCCTTGATCGCTGCGCCGCCGTGCAGTTCGCGGTGGTTGAGACTGAAGGCCGATTCGCCGGTCGGCACATCAATCCCGGCCAGGTAGTCGCGGTGCCATTTGGGAGGCGTGTCGGTCTGTACTTCGAGGTGGCCAAAGAAACGGAGACGGCCGGCAGCCACGCGCTCTGCGTCGCGCTTCAGCGATTTGCGGAGCAGTTCAGGCGCGGCGGTGGGGTCGGGGAGTTTTGGGAATGCTGAACTTGGCGACAGGTTAGTGGGTGGCCAACTGTTACGCTTGGTGTCGTGTAGTTCGTACCCTTTTTTTCGTAGCCGCAATGCAACCTCAACGGGCTCCATTGCCCGGAGGCGCTGCCAATACCAGTTCAGGTTTGCCATTCGGCACGGTTATCGGCGTCGGGGACGGGTGGTGTGATCCTGCAACCACTTGACGTCCTCGTTGTTGGGGGAGGGGGTGTTGAGGGAAATGTTTCCGTTGTGGCGTAATGCGGGAATGGTACGGGGATCGAGCCACTTGTGGATTTCCGCGTGTCCATCAGCAAATGAAAAGCCGGCGGCGTTGTTGTGGTAGCTGGCCGGATAATCGACCATTCTGGTGGTGGCCATATTGGGATAACCGGGCATCCAAATGACAAAAAAACCATCGTTGATGCTGTCCATCCGCTCATCAATCAAGACCCATGTTTGGGATGGGCCAGGAGCCACCATGTCGCTGCGACTCAGGAACATAGTCCCGTCATTAGGCCCTCCAAACCAGGTATAGTGGCCGGAGTTGCTTCCGTGTTGACCATTCCCTCCAACCCAGGCGTTCATGGACATGCTTCGGACACGAGGTTTGGTGCCATGCTTTCCGGCATTGACTGTACTAGTGTCAGCAGGGCAATTGAATACGCCAGCGTTCTGGCCGACATG
>DASCOW010000199.1:0-3004 GCA_036012205.1 Verrucomicrobiota bacterium | reverse complement strand
GCCAACAGCAGTCGGCTTTTCTCACCGCCGGAGAGGCTTTTGACCTTCATGTTGATCCGCTTGGGATCAAAACCGAACCGTTGCAAGTAGGCCCGAATCGCCAGCTTGCCGTTTCCGAATGTTATCGTGTCAGCGCCCTCGGCGACCTCCTGCAACAGCGTTTTTTCCGGGTCAAGCTGCACACGTTCCTGATCCACGTAGTTGAACAGGGTCAGTACGCCGGCTTTTCGGCTGCCGGCAGACGGGGCCAGTTGGCCCAGCACGATTTTGAGCAGACTCGTCTTGCCCAGGCCATTGCGGCCGCAGATGCCGATCCGCATGCCGGCTTCGAACTTGAACTCGAATCCCTCGATCAACCGGTTGCCGCCCAACTCGAGCCCGACGTTGATCAGGTCCACCACGCGGTTGGCCAACTGCCCCGGCGGCGGGATGATCAGATCCATCGACAACTCCTTGTCGGGACCCTGCGTGTTTTTGATTGAGTGAAATTTGTCCACCCGAAACTTGGCCTTGGTCGTGCGTGCCTTCGGGCCGCGACGAATCCAGTCCAGCTCTCGACGCAGGAAACGCTTCCGCTTCAGCTCAAGCGCCTGCTCGTTCTCCATCCGGGTGAGGTTTGACTCAAGGTAGTCGGAGTAGTTGCCCTTGTGCGTGAAAAATCGACCGCTCTGCAACTCGACAATGTGGTTGCAGATTTCGTCGAGAAAATACCGGTCGTGCGTTGCGACGAGGAACGCACCACGAAACTTTTTCAGGTAATTCGCCATCCACTCGATCGAGTCTGTGTCGAGATGGTTGGTCGGCTCGTCGAGTATGAGCAGGTCAGGATCGGAGACAATCGCACGGCAGAGGGCAACCCGGCGCTTTTCGCCGCCGGAGAGCGTGCCCGTCAACCGATCCGCAGCGGGAGTGTTCAGGTGCATCATCGCCGTCTCGATACGTGTCTCGATATTCCATGCATCGGCGGCGGCGATCTGTTGCTCCAATTCGCTCTGCCGGCTTGAGTCGACGGGCAGCGACTCATACTCATTGAGCAGCTTGTATTGGTGCGCGGCACCGTCGCGTATCGAGTCGAGCACCGAGAGGTCATCCGGCGTGTCGAGATCTTGCGGCAGATACCCGATCACCAAGCCGGAGCGCGGAGTGACGTTGCCGTCATCAGCCTGTGTGATGCCGGTTAGAATTTTCAGGAACGTTGACTTGCCACAGCCGTTGCGTCCGACCATCCCTAAGTGATCCCCGTTGCGGATTGTCAGCGACGCTGACTTGAGCACTTCATGGTCGTTGAACCGAACCTTGAGTTCGGAGGCGTCGAGCAATGTGATGCGATGGATTTGTGACACGGTGCGAGTTTAATGCGCTTGACCAAGCGATGGGTGTGCCGGTCAAAGCTCCTTCTGATTCGGCGGAATCCTCGATAGTTTCATATCGCCGTTGTTTTGCTCGAAATAACCTGCAGCCCAGCCACTTGCGAAAAGCAACACCGGGTTGCCATCTGAATCCCACCCAAAACGTGATCCGGTCGGTGGCGACAGCTTGTCCATCTCCTCCTCGCTAAATCCTTCTGGCAGCCAGCGCACGACCTGCCACGGTGCTGGCTCGAGCCGCGAGACGGCGTTGTATTCGCTCTCGAGCCGAAACTGCACCACGTCGAACTGCAGCGGCCCCACCGCCGCCAACACCGGCACCGCCACCGTGCTGCCCTTCAGGCTCAGGCACTGGATCGCGCCCTCCTGCAGTAACTGCTCCAGCCCCTGCCGGAACTGCTTGAATTTGCCGGTGTCGCTGTTGTGCAGGTACGAAAAACTCTCCGGCGTGAAGCGCGGGATTTCATAAAACTCGACACCTTTTTTCGTTGTGAGAGTGTCGCCGATCCCGAAGTCGGCATGGCCCACCAAGCCGATAATGTCGCCGGCGTACGCCTCGTTGACAGTTTCTCGCTCCTTGCCGAACAACCGATGCGAACTGGCCAGACGCACCTTCTTACCTGTGCGGGAATGATACACCATCATGTCGCGCTCGAACTTTCCAGAGCATATGCGAATGTACGCGATTCGGTCCCGGTGCTTCGGATCCATATTCGCTTGGATCTTGAAAATGAATCCGGAAAACTGTTCGTCGCTTGGCTCGATGAATACGTCGGCGGCCGGGCGGCCCTGCGGCGGCGGCGCGTGGTTCAGGAATCCCTTGAGGATTAGCTCGACGCCGAAATTGTTCATCGCGCTGCCAAAGAACACCGGCGTCGTGTGGCCGCAAAAAATTTCCTCGCTGTCAAACTCCGCGCCGGCCATGTCGAGCATCCCAAGTTCCTCGGTCACCTTGGCCAAGGTTTCTCCCGGCACACGTTCCTTCACGAAGTTGTCCGAAATGTCGCCGACCTCGACCGGGGCTATGTACGCGCCGCCTGTCGTGCGCTCAAACAAATGCACCTGCTTGGTCAAGCGGTCAAACACACCCTTAAAATCCGCGCCGTCGCCGATTGGCCAATTCACCGGGAACGGTTTGAGCTCAAGCACGCTCTCAATCTCGTCCAGCAACTCGATCGCGCCCTTTGACGGTCGGTCGCACTTGTTGATGAACGTGAAGATTGGCACGCCGCGTTGGCGGCAGACTTCAAACAACTTTTGCGTCTGCGCCTCGATGCCTTTGGCGGCGTCGAGCACCATCACCACCGCATCGACAGCGGTGAGCACCCGGTACGTGTCCTCCGA
The DNA here is from genome assembly GCA_036012205.1 of Verrucomicrobiota bacterium. GTDB lineage: Bacteria > Verrucomicrobiota > Verrucomicrobiia > Limisphaerales > UBA1096 > UBA1096. The sequence goes on along the minus strand of DASCOW010000199.1, from coordinate 293 downwards.
GAAATCCTTATGCCCAGGGGTGTCGAGCAGATTAATCTGATACCCTTGATAGTCGAATTGCAGCACTGTCGAGCTGACCGAGATGCCGCGTTTGCGCTCCAGTTCCATCCAGTCCGATGTCGTAGCCCGCTGGTTCTTGCGCGAACGTACTGACCCGGCCAACTGCACCGCACCACCGTAAAGAAGCATCTTTTCGGTGAGGGTGGTTTTGCCTGCGTCCGGGTGGGAAATGATGGCGAACGTGCGCCGTCGGTTGATTTCTTTCTGCATGGTCAGGAAACCAAAAGGGCGCG
>DASCOW010000198.1:0-1461 GCA_036012205.1 Verrucomicrobiota bacterium | reverse complement strand
GCGACGAGCCCAACCTCGGGCCGCTGCTTGGCATCGACCACTGCCCTGTGCGCCGTTTCGGCTTGGGCGTCGACTGTGATGAACACGCCGGCAACCTGACCTTCAGCGAGGACGGCTCCGGATTTCGGCTGGGGGACACGACCTTCCGCATTCCGATGTCCGGCGAGCTCAACGTTCGCAATGCGCTGGCTGCGCTGCTGCTTGCGCGCTACGCCGGTCTGAGCGATGGGCAGATTCAGTCCGGCTTTGACACGTTCGAGGGCATACGACGTCGAATGGAAATTCGCGGCCAGCAGAACGGCATCACCGTTATCGACGATTTTGCCCATCACCCCACCGCCATCCGCGAGACGCTCCGTGCGCTTGGCCAGAGGTTTCCCGGCCGGCGTGTCTGGGCGATTTTCGAGCCGCGCAGCAACACTACCCGCCGCAACCATTTTCAGGCTGAACTCGCCGAGGCGTTGCGCTTGGCCAGACGCGTTGTCGTCGCCGGGATCGCGATGCTCGATCAAATTCCTGCCGACGAGCGCCTTGATCCGGCTAAGCTGATGGCAGATATCCACGCCGCCGGCGCCGAGGCGGAATACATTCCCACTGCTGCCGAGATCGTGAGCCACGTCGCTGGCCAAGCCGAGGAAGGTGACATTCTTTGCGTCCTGAGCAACGGGGGCTTCGGCAACATCCACCAAAAACTGCTCGACGCTTTGGCCGAGTGAAATCTATCGCTGGCGGATGCGAATCTTCGTGTAGTGCGAACTTGGGCGGTAGTAGTAACGTGGCGCAGAGACGCGTGGTGTGAAGATGCTCTGTGGCCGGGCACGGATGCTGCGGTTGATCGCTTTGACTGTCGGTTTCTCAAGAAGTGAATAACGGTTCGTGTACTGTTTCTTTTTCTGCGCCGATTTGTAGTACGGCTCGCGTGTAGCCATGAACACCTTGCCCTTTGGCGAGGCGGTGATGATCGTTGGTGCGCCAGCAACTGTTTGTGGTTGTGTCTGCGGTGTGGTTGTTGCGGTTTGAAATGTATCGCCCCGTAAACTCAGTGTCATCTGTACGCCGCCCGCCTCGATCTGCACCCGCCCGGCTGCGGCATCGATGCCGAGTAACCGAAGTGACCCGCCTCCGTTCCTCTCGACCAGCGTGAAGTGGGCGGTGCGCACCGGGTCGGTGGTGCGATCCACCTTGGATACGCAAACCCTGTAAGCACCACGCAGTCGGTAAATACCAGTTAGCTTGTACTCTATTCCATCGGGCAGTGTTGGCGGCTCGGCTATCTCGTAAGTCTCTACACGAAACTCCACGCCAATGGCGTCTTCCGGATAGTTCACCGTTGCCATGTTGCCGTCCCCCTCAATCACTTGGCCGAACGGTTTCCAGTCTGTTTTGCTTGATTTGAACAAAACCTGATAGGCCAGACCGCGTTCGGTCTCGAACTCCAGTTGCACCGACTCGCGCTTGGCC
>DASCOW010000197.1:0-1190 GCA_036012205.1 Verrucomicrobiota bacterium | reverse complement strand
GCTTAGCAGCGACAAACTGATCCACCGTATCGTCCAGCCCGTAGAACTCGTTGAACGAGGTGTCGAACGCCTTTGGCCAACGAGCGCTCATAATGGTTTTGCCGCCCTGCTCCACCGGCATGTCCTGCGAATAACCAAGGCCGTGCCACAGTTCCTCGGTGATGAACGGCAGGAACGGGTGAAACAGGCGCAGGGTGTTGCCCATCACAAAATCGACCACTGCTAGCACGTTGGCCTTGAGAGTCTCGTCTTTGCCGAAAAACGTCGCTTTGCAGGACTCGATGTACCAGTCGCAGTACTCGCTCCAGAAAAATCGATACAACGCTGCCGTGGCATCGGAGAAACGGTACGCCTCAAACGCCACCGTTACTTCGCTGATCGCTTGGCCAAGCCGCAGCAGGATCCACCTGTCGTCGCTCGTGAGCAGTTCAGGACGAATCTCTCCCTCCATCTCGCTACCCTGCATCTGGCGGAAGCGGCAGGCGTTCCAAAGCTTGTTGCAGAAGTTGCGGCCAAGCTCGACATCTTTCTCGTCGAACAACACGTCGAGGCCAAGCGGCGCGCTGCGCATCGTGCCAAAGCGCAAGGCGTCGGCACCGTACTGGGCAATCAGCTCCAGCGGATCGGGCGAGTTGCCGAGGCTCTTCGACATTTTGCGCCCTTTTTTGTCGCGGATGATGCCGGTGAAATAGACGTTGCGAAACGGCAGGTCTCCCCGCCACTCGAAGCCGGCCATGATCATGCGGGCGACCCAGAAGAAAATAATGTCCGGCCCTGTGACGAGATCGGTGGTCGGGTAAAATTTCTTGAGTGTCGCCGTCTCCTCCGGCCATCCCATGGTGGCAAAGGGCCAAAGCCACGAACTGCACCACGTGTCGAGCACGTCGGGATCCTGAATCCAACCGTCGCCCTGCGGTTCCTCTAATCCGCAGTGAATCTCCTCGCCACGATACCACACCGGGATGCGGTGCCCCCACCAGAGCTGGCGACTGATGCACCAGTCCTGCAGTCCGCTCATCCAGTAGTCGTAGGTCTTCGACCAGCGTTCGGGGTAAAACTTCAACGCCCCGCTCGCCACGCAGTCGCGGGCGGCCTGTTGGCTTGGGTATTTCAAAAACCACTGCTCGGAAAGGCGCGGCTCAATGGGCACATCGGCGCGTTCGCTGAAGCCGACTTTGTTTTTGTAATCC
>DASCOW010000196.1:0-2825 GCA_036012205.1 Verrucomicrobiota bacterium | reverse complement strand
TGGACTGCCCCATGGCCAACTGCAGGTCGCGGTTAAACTGATCCCGCATGAAAGTGCACCGCGGATCGTGGCTCAAGCTCCACGAGTAGTTGCTGAACGTGCGCAGGTCGAGATTGTCGAACTCCCGCGCGGCCGCCTTACCGAACACGGGATACTTCAATTTTGCGGGGCCATATTCGCTCCGGAAGAAAAAGCGGAAGGCATGCTTGGCATTGCTGGTCATGCGGCTGAACCCGCCACGTATGCGAACACCGCAGTTCTCCTGAAAACCCTCTTGGTCGTCACCCTGTATCAATTCAAGCGAGCAGAGTCGTTCCCAGTCGCGCCCGTCCTCCTTGGCATTGGCATAAATGCCATCCTCCCCGAACAAGTCCTCCAGATCCATCACTAGCGAATAGCTTGGGATCACTCGCAGCCCCTCGAAAATCTTGTCTCGATACCGCTCATCGTTGACCACGCTCTGGTTCATCCCGTAGTCCACGCGGTTCGGCCCCCACTCGTAGTGGAATCCCGCCGGCGGCAGACCGTCGGGTGACTGCCGAACGACCTCCTTCAGGAACAGGTATGTCTGCGTGACTACTTTTGTCGGCTTGTGGCCCGGCTTGAAGGCCACCACGCGGAGCACCGTGGTCTTGCCAACGGCCAACGGGCCGTTCAACGCTTGGCCATTGTCTGCGGTTGGCACCGAGCCGTCGGTCGTGTAGCGAATCACGGCTTCGGGTGTCTCGGACGAGATGTTCAACTCAAACGGTTCCTCGTAAAAACCGTGGGAATGACTGAAGGCGAGCTTGGCCACTTTGCCAGCCAGGGTATCCCCGTTGGGCGCGCCCGGTGTTGGGCTAAGGAAATAAACCGGCCCGGCGATCACCGAAGCCGTCGAGGCGGCATCCCGCTGCCAGTCGACCGGGACGCCATAGGAAATATCGTCCCGTTGCTTGGGGTACTTCATCGCAAAATGATGCGCCACCGTCCGACCGTTCGGCCTCACGAAGCCGAGGTACTCACCGCCCGCGCTCAGCTTGAAATTGGCGTGCAGTTCCCCGTCCGGCTTGGCCCGGTTTTTGCCGGAAGCGAACACCAGCAGGTAGCCGCCGGCCTCAATCTTCACAGACGGGAGCATCCACTTGGCCAGGACCGTGGCATCATCAGTCAGAGCCCAACCGGCCAGATCGATCGTGACATCGCCAGCGTTGTGAAGCTCAATCCAGTCCGATCGATCGCCATCGGCATCCTCCAATCCTTTGTCGTTGACCGCGAGAAACTCACTGATGATCACCTGCGATTGGCCAGACGGGTTCGCCAAAACAGCCAACAAAATCACTAAAATGAAACAATACCAACGCATAAGTTGCATAGTACGAAAACGCAAAGGGAGAAGTTTCACTTGGCCAAGCCTCGAGTGAAAGAAAAAAGGCGACGGGAGAACCGCCGCCTTTCGCTGAATCATTTTAGCATGGCTTATTCACTTCCACGGCGTTTGCCGCGACGACTCTTTTGATCGCTTTCACCGCGCGACTGGCTGCCTCGCCGTTTGCGCTCCGCGCCTTCGCTCCGGCGTTTGACCTCGCCACGATTGGCGCGATCCCCGCGCTCACGACGCTCGCCTCCCCGTGCATCGGATCCCCGCTGGCCGCGACGCTCCGAGAGGGATTTGCGAAGGGCGGCGCGCTCCCGCTCGTCCAGTTTGCCGTCACTGTTCTTGTCGTAGCGCTTCATGAGCTCTTCACGAGTCTGACGGCTTCGATCGCTGCCGCTTTGACCTTGGGCCATTTTTTTCCTGTAAGCAGTCAGCTTCTCCTTGGCCTGTTCCTCGGTCAACTTGCCGGCTTTGACGGCTTCCTTGAGTTTCTTGGCCATGGCGGCGTAGCGTTCGCGCGAACCGGAGTTGGGGCGGGCCTTGTCGCTCTGGGCGCCGCCCAATGCCTTGCGAGCAGTGCCACGCTCTGCTTCGCTCAATTTGCCATCGCCGTCCTTGTCGAACCGCTTGATGATGGCCTCGCGCGAAGGCCGAGCGCCTTTCTTGGCAGCCGGCTTGGCAGCTCTGACCTGGCCTGGCTTGGCCTCTTTGACGCGCTTGGATTGCTTCGCCTTGCCCGGCTTGGCATTGGTTTTTTTTGCCTCCCCGGCTTGGATCACGCTCGAACTACCGATGAGCAGTGCGGCGGCGGCGAGAGTTCCGATCGTTTTTATTTTCATGATTTATCCTTTCTTTTTCTGGTTAATGAAATCTGCCAATCGCAATCGATGACTAGAGTATTCAACGCCAGTCAGGCGCAAAAGTTACAAAAAAGTCTCCGGGCCGCTTTGTTTCCCTGTTGACGATGTCTAGCCAAGCGCGCTTAATGGCCGCATGAAGCAGCGCCAAACCGGGTTCACCCTGATCGAATTGCTGGTGGTCATTGCCATCATTGCAATCCTTGCCGCCCTGCTCTTGCCGGCCCTAGCCAAGGCCAAGGAGCAGGCGAACAGCGCCAGCTGCAAATCCAACCTTCGGCAGATCACGCTCGGCACGATCTACTACTGCGACGACCACGACGGGCGAATGCTACAGGTGCTTGGTCCATCCAAGCCGTACTGGTTCCACGCCATCGCGCCGTACCTCGGCGACAAGCGCTACGCCAAGGATCCGCAGGCCGCCTACCACGGTGCGATGAAAACGGTGATTTGCCCGGTAGTCAAAACCCGCTCAAAGGGAACCAAGGGCGGCCTCCCGCGCGGCGACAACAAGACAAGCTGGTCGTACTGGTGGGGCAATTTTGGCAACTCATTCGCCGAGGGAAGCTATACGATCAACTCGTTTATGCAGGATCCAAATGGCAGCTACT
>DASCOW010000195.1:0-1905 GCA_036012205.1 Verrucomicrobiota bacterium | reverse complement strand
GCCAAAACTATGGAGACGATGATCGCCTGTTGGCACTCCAGGAAAGCGAGTTCGTCCTAAAGACAGTCACCACCTTCCGTTTTTAAGCCAAGCACATGAAACCAAGCGACATCCAGGTCATCGGCGAGGAACTGGCCATCAGATGGGGCGACGACACCGAGTCGTTCGTGCGTTTGGCCAAGCTGCGCAAGGCCTGCCCTTGCGCCGGTTGCCAAGGGGAAGTGGATGTGATGGGGCAACTGCACAAGGGCCCCGAACAACCCTACAAACTCTCCTCCTTCCAGCTTCGCTCGCTGGAGTTCGTCGGCGGCTACGCCGTCAAGCCGGTGTGGGAGGACGGCCACAGCACCGGGCTGTTTGCCTTCGACTACCTCCGCGACGTCGCCGATTCCCTCGGCGACGAGTAGTCACAAATGGTTTGTGGCCAAGCGCATGGCTGATTAGCCTCACCCATGCGCTTCGCGACCCATTGGCTTGGCTTCGTCATACTGGTTGCCTGTTGTGCCACCGCTCAGGCGCGCGTTTTTCTCGGCAACGAAGTGCTCGCAATGCGCGGCTTCGAGTCGTTGCGCGGCAAACGGATTGGCCTGCTCACCAATCCCTCCGGCGTCGACGGCCGCGGCCGCTCCGTCATCGACATTCTTCACCGCTCGCCCAAGGTCAACCTCGTCGCGTTATTCGGTGCCGAGCACGGCATCGATGGTCGGGTGCCAGCTGGGAAGGAGTTTCCCAACAGCACCCATCGCCGCAGCGGCCTGCCAATCTACTCGCTTTACGGCCCCGGCCCCGTCCGCAAACCGACGGCGGCGATGCTCCAAAAAATTGACTGTCTCGTGTACGACATCCAGGACACCGGCGCACGCTCGTACACGTTCATCAGCACGATGGGATTGTGCATGGAGCAATGCGGCAAGGCCGGCATCGAGTTCGTCGTGCTCGACCGCCCCAACCCGCTCGGCGGTAAACGCGTCGAGGGACTCATCCTCAACCCCCGCTTCAAGTCGCTCGTGGGCCAGTGGAAAATCCCGTACGTGTACGGCATGACCGCCGGCGAACTGGCCTACATGATCAGCGGCGAGGGCTGGATCAGCCACCGACCCAAAATCTCCATCATCAAAATGAAAAACTGGACACGCTCCATGACCTGGCGTGGCACCGGCCTCAAGTGGATTCCCACCTCACCCAACATCCCGCACGGTGACTCGGCGCTCCATTACGTTTCCACGGGCGTACTCGGCGAACTCGGCGCGGGCAGCGGACTCACGATTGGTATTGGCGAAGGAATGCCGTTCGAATGCGTCGCCTCCACGTGGCTCGACAGCAATGCAGCGGCACGCCACCTCAACGCCAGGCGGCTGCCCGGCGTGCGCTTCGAGCCGCTTCGGTTCAAGAGCCGCCGCGTGAAAAACCGCACCTACTCCGGTGTCCGCATCAAGTTCACCAACCGCGCAGTCGCGCCGCTCATGGCGATCAACTACCACATCGTTGACGCAGTCAAGGCGGTGGCCAAGCGCGACCTTTTCAGCACCCGTGTCAAGAGCGGCCGCAGCTTCAACATGTTCGATAAAGTCAACGGCACCGACTCGATTCGGCGCGACTTGGCCGCCGGCCGCTCCGGCGCAGCAATCGTTCGGTCGTGGGCCAAGGACGAGGCCAGCTTCCACCAACAACGCGCCAAATACCTCCTGTACAAATAGCCCTTGGCCAATTTTGCTTTATTTATTGCGATCGGCGTTTAGATTGCCGCGCGGTTTTGAAGCATTGGACCCCCCCTTCCCTCGCCACAAAATCTTTCTTTTATGAGTAACTATTCAGAGACAGCCGTGACGGCTCAACAGGAACGCAACGATCAGCTGATCGCCGACTCAAAGTATATGCGGCCCAGCGTCACCTCGCAGGTGTTGC
>DASCOW010000194.1:0-1965 GCA_036012205.1 Verrucomicrobiota bacterium | reverse complement strand
CCATGTGGCCCAGTACGGATTGTTGAGCTGGCCTGTGCCTCGTGTGCCCATTAGGTGTTTCTCGATGTAGATCTCATCCGGTGAAAGGTTGCGGATGTAGTGGTACTCGCCGTCGTTCACGGAGCGTATAGGATAAGGTGGGCCTTCCGGGATGTTGTTGTGCACACCGTAAGTGAATTGCCGATGCGTGCCGGTTTTACCGTGCAGCACCGAGAGAAAACTCGAGCCATCGTAGGGACGCAGTAACGGCTTGCCTCCAGCTGCATCGACGAGCGTTGGTAAAATGTCAGCATACTGAACAAGGGCGTCGGTGCGTTTGCCGGCTGGCACTTGGCCCGGCCAGCGGGCGACCAGCGCGGTGTGCACGCCAGTGTTCCAGTTCGTCCATTTGTTGCCGGGAAACTGAGAGCCCTGCTCGGAGGTGAACAACACGAGGGTGTCGTCCTCTGCGCCACTGGCCTTGAGCGTGTTGAGAATCTGGCCAACCTGACTGTCCATGTAGGTGATCTCAGCGAGGTATTTGGCGAAGTCCTGTCTGGTGCGGAGTGTGTCGGCGATGTTTGGTGGCAGCTTGAGTTTGGCCGGCGGGTACTGCGACGGGTCGCCCATCACCCACGGCACATGCGGCTCCACCAGTGCGACGACGAGGCAGAACGGTTGTTCGCTGTCGCGTTTCATGAAACCACCGATCCCGGCGAGTTCGTGCGGTTGGGTCGGGTTGCGCACGCAGCTCGGATCGAAACCGCCTATCTTCTCAAACGGAAACGCCGCCGCCGGCTTGACGTGCACCTTGCCGGCGATACCCACACGGTATTCCAGCGCGCCGAGGTGGTGCGGCATGCTTTTTACCTTGGGTTGGCTGGCGGAGTGGTTCCACGCGCAGCCGTTGTGCAGAGGGTACTGGCCGGTCATCAACTCGGCACGGCATGGCTGGCACATCGCCTCGGCGAGATAGGCGCGGTTGAACGTGAGCCCTTGGCTGGCCAAGCGATCGATATTCGGGGTTTGGGCGTTTTGGCCGCCGTACAACGGGAGGTCGTTGTACGTGCAGTCATCGGCCATGATGATCAGGAAGTTGGGCCGCTTAGCCAGAGCATCATCCGCTTGGCCAAGCGCAACGGAAAGGAGCAACGGCAAAATGCGCTTCATGGGCCGGGGAGAGTCCCGCCGGGCGGCCGCGGGGTCAATTCATTCCCAAATGAGGCTTCGGAGCGAAGGCGGCTCACTTTCCGGCATCCACGTAATCGCGGCCTTTGGTTCGCTTGGTTTCGAAACGTGGGTTGGTGCAAAAAACCTTCACCTCGTATGGCTGCATTCGGGTGACAATGCCACCACTTCGAACAACCGTTTTTTCGTCGCCGTACAGCAGATGAAGCGTACGGTCGTTCAATGCCTCCAGTTGGGTGACATCGACCCCCAGATGTCGGTGATTGTCTTCGTTGACCAGGATCAGGAGATAGTCCTCTTGGTTTCTTTTCAGCATGCCCCGGATACCAACTCCTGGTGGGTCAAAAAGATCGTCGATGACCACCACTTCAACCGTATTATCGGCATCCACCAAGAATGGTTCCAGTTGGCTTAACTCGGATGTCATGGTGTAGAGGGATTCCCGAAACAGCGGATCGTCGATGGTCTGTGTTCCCCAATAGAGGATGCCTCGTGCGCCGTGCGCAATGGCGTCATAGGCCATGAATCGTGACTCGTGATAGCTCGGATAAAGACGCTTGCGCCCGGCTTTGGCCTTGTGCCATGAAAATCCTTGGAGAACCATCCAGACAGGTTTGCCGCGCCCGATGGCATCCCAACGATCCACCAGTCGTCCTATGCTCTGCAGATCGGTGCCGGCTTTTCGCACGGCATAGTAATCGCAGCCGGTGATGTCGATGGAGTCGATGTAATCCCGAACGTATTTCACGTCGCTGTCAGCAGCTTCGTTTACCCAGAAAGGCAGGTTGCGTTCATCCA
>DASCOW010000193.1:0-2109 GCA_036012205.1 Verrucomicrobiota bacterium | reverse complement strand
AAAAGATCAGCCCGGTAGTAGAGCACCATCGCACTGAGTGACTGAGGGATGCCGTACGTCTTGCCCTTGTACGCGAACAGGCTTTGGCGACTCCGAGCGATGTCCTTGTCGAGCTTGGCCTTTTTGATGCGAGCGTTCAGATCAACAAACGGCACGTCACCTCCAAGGAACGCCCCGAACAACCCCTCGTCGAGTTGCACCACATCCGGCGGGTTGATGCCGGTCTTGATCGACACGGCCAGTTTCTCCGGCATCTCGCGGAACCCGAACGACTGCACCTTGGCATCGAACTCCGTATCCACTTTCGCCTTGTACAGCTTGACCATGTTCTCATAATAGAGCTGGTCCTGAAAGGAACTGATCCAAATATCCAGCGGCTTGGCCTGCAGCGTACCTGCAAGCACTAAGCCAAGCGTCATCAAACCTGCAAATGTATGTCGAAGTTTCATCTGTGAAATCGCGACGGGGAAAATCCACCGGATCCCTGCCGGAGTCAATGCAGTAGACGCCCCGCACGCGCCGACATTCAAACCAAGCGCCTGGCCAAGCGCACGACGCAACCGGTTTTTTGGCTGTGCTTTTTTGGACGGACGCGCAACAATCCTCAGCTTTCCGATGAAATCCAGTGTGGCCAGATGCAAAGTTCGCCGCTCAAACGTGAGCGATTTATGACAAACACCTCCCAATCCATTGCCGGAGGTCTTGGTTTCGCCATCGCTCTCTGCGGCGCGGCCGCCAAAGAGTTGAAACTCGACGAACTGTTCCCGAAAGACCGCCTGCTCAAGATCGACATCACCCTCTCTGAGGCGGACTGGGATAAAATCCGCTACCAGAGGCGTACACGTGAGAACGCGCTGCCACCGAGCCGGAAGTTCGAGCCCCCGCCCCCGCCCTACTCGTACGTCGAGGCCAGCGTGACGATCGACGGCGTGACATTCCCGAGGGTGGGCCTTCGGAAAAAGGGATTCCTCGGTTCGCAGGACACCGTCCGCCCGTCGCTCAAGGTGAAGCTCGACCATATCGACAACACGGGAAATATCAGCGGACTGAACAACCTCACGTTCAACAACAACCGACAGGACGTCAGCCTGATGAGCCAGTTCATGGGATATGCGATCTGGGATGCCGCCGGAGCACCCGGCCCGCGCTGCGCTTTCGCCAAGGTCACGGTCAACGGCCGCAACCTCGGCGTGTACTGCCATGTGGAGACGGTCCGCGAGCCGCTGCTCCGACGCGAATTCGGCAGCGACAAGGGCACGCTCTTTGAGGGCACCGTGGTGGACTTTTACCCGGAATGGGAAGGCAGCTTTGAAAGGAAAACCGGTGATGACAAAAAAGGCCGCGCGCACCTTGTCAAGGTCATCCAAGCGATGCAGGGCGGGGAAGGTGAGCCGTTTATCGGTGGTGAAGTGCACGGACGTGCCTGGGTGCCAGGCAGCGGCGCGCATGATACCGAATGGTTCAAGCCGACCTTCGACGATTCAGCCTGGACCGCCGGATCCAACGGTGCCGGGTACGAAGTCGGCGAAGGGTATGAAAAACTCATCACACCCAGTTTCAATTTTGTCGAGCAAATGCATTATAAGGCCACGTCACTATATCTACGTTTCCCTTTTGAGATCAAAAGCTTAAACCAATTCGAAAGCGCCAAAAATCTACTGCTCCGGATGAAATGCGACGACGGATTCGTCGCCTACCTCAACGGCCACGAGATCGCACGCATGAACGCGCCGGAAAACGCCCGATGGGACTCGCGTGCCACGAGCAGCGGCGACGATGGTGCCAACGCGACTTTCGCGGCGTTCAACATCAACCAGCACCGGGACAAGCTGAGGAAGGGCCGCAACCTCCTCGCAATTCACGGTTTGAACATCAGTCCGGAAAGCACCGATTTCCTAATGGTCGCCGAGTTGCAGACCAATGAGCACGACTACGAGGATGCCATCTGGGAAGTGATCGACGAGGAGGCGTTCTACAAGTTCTGGGCACTCGAGGGTCTGCTTAGTTTCTGGGACGGCTATTCCGGCAACCGCAACAACTACTTCATCCACCTCAACCCCGGCACCGGCAAGCTCCACTTCATGCCGTGGGGTGCCGATTGCCTGTTCG
>DASCOW010000192.1:0-6112 GCA_036012205.1 Verrucomicrobiota bacterium | reverse complement strand
TCGCTGGGTGTGCAGGCCAAGGTGCTCAAGACAATCGAGGACAAACGCATCCGGCGACTCGGCGGCAACAAGGAAATTGACGTCGATGTGCGCATCATCGCCGCGAGCAATCGCGACCTTGGCCAAGCGGTCGCCGACGGCCAATTTCGCGACGACCTGCGTCACCGGTTGAGCTTGTTTCGCCTCGCCATCCCGCCGCTGCGCGAGCGAGGGCGGGATATTTTGAAACTGGCCGAGCACCTGCTCAAAAACCTGTGCCGCCGCCACCGAAGCGCTCCCAAGCCGATCAGCGCCGAGGGCCGGGCGCGCCTGCTGGGCTACGCCTGGCCGGGCAACGTCCGCGAACTCAGCCACGAACTCGAGCGAACGATCGTTTTCGAGGAGGGCGACGAGTGGGCGTTCGCTGCGCTCCCCGGCGGAACAGTGACGGAAGAAAGCGGCGGGGTGACCGACGAGCTGCTCCAGGCCGGTTTTGAATTTCCACAGGAGGGCTTTTCGCTGGACGGCACCATTGACGAAATCATCCGGCGCGCCATCGACCAGGCCGAAGGCAACGTCTCCGCCGCCGCTCGGCTCCTCGGCGTCCCCCGCGACTACATTCGCTACCGCCAAAAGGACAGATAGTGTTCCTCCCAAGCCAATGCAGCACACAGCACCGCGCTCCTCGACGCTGCCGCGATCATTCAACTCTCCTCTGAGGCACACGGCGCCTCTGCGATCTCTGCGTTTAAAAAACTACTGATCCAGATGCCTCAGCACGTATTTGCCGAGGAGGTCGGTCTCAAGGTTGACTGGGTTTCCGACTTTTCGTGTGCGCAGATTGGTCACTTGACGCGTGTGCGGGATGATCCACACGGCAAAACCGCGCTTGCGCAGCTTGGCCACGGTGAGGCTGATGCCATCAACTGCCACTGAGCCTTTCGGCACAAAGCCGGTCATTAACGACGCCGGTGCATCAACGTCGAGCAGCCAGTCTTTGCCTCGCTTTTCCCACCTGCGAATTTTGCCAACCGCATCGATATGGCCGGTGACGAAGTGACCGCCCATCCGTTGGCCGAGCGCCAGCGCGCGCTCAAGGTTAACCGCCGAGCCGCAACGCAACGCACTCAAGTTGGTCACGTCCCACGTCTCACGCAAAAGGTTAAATTGGAAGCCGCGCAACTTGCCGCGCTTCGTCACCTTCGTCGCAGTGAGGCAGCAACCATTCACAGCGATGCTGTCGCCGGCGTTTGTGCCGCCGAGGCAGACATCCGCGGATACTGTCAGTGTCACGGCGTTCGTGCCGTGTTCGATGGCTTCAATTCTGCCTGTTTCCTCGACGAGTCCGGTGAACATTTTCAAGATTGCGCGTCGGCAACGCGCGCGGTGAGCATCAGGTCAGGACCGAGATTTCGCCAGCAGATTTTTTCCAGCCGCAGCCCCTTGGCCAACGGCAGTCCCTTGCCGGCGATCGCCGTCCGGGCATCGCGACCGCCGAGAATCTTTGGCGCATAAAAAAACACCACCCGCTTGGCCAAGCCGGCCTCCATGAACGCGGCGTTCGTTTCGCCGCCGCCCTCCACCAGCAGGTGCGTGCACTTTTGCTGACCCAGCTTGCGGAGCAACGACTTGAGGCTGAATCCGCGACCGGCGAAGGGACAGGTGATCACGCGGCAACGCTCCTTCAGCCTAGCCAAGCGCTTGGCCGGTGCGTCGCGCGAAACTACGATGGTCGTTTGTTCGCCCAATTCGCCGCCCAGCACCTGCGAACCGAGCGGCGTACGCGCTCGCGGATCGAGAATGACACGCCGCAACGCCGGTCCCTGCCAGTCGGATTTGGGGCGACGAACGTCGCGCAGCGTAAGCGCCGGGTCGTCGGCAAGGATCGTGTTCACGCCGACGAGGATGACATCGGCCTCATGGCGAAGTTTCTTCCCCTCGCGGCGCGCCGCCTGGCCGGTGATCCATTTTGACTCGCCGCCGGCGGTGGCGATTTTACCGTCAAGTGTCATCGCTGCCTTGACGGTGACAAACGGCAATTCCGTGGTGACCCAGTGGTTGAACGCAACATTGATCTCTGCGGCTTGGGCAGCCAGCAAGCCGTGCTCGACGGTGACACCCTGCCGCTTGAGCCACCGAAAGGCGTAGCCGGCGTGGGCAGGGTTCGGATCTGTCGCCGCGATGACCACCCGCGCGATGCCGGCCCCAGTGATAACACGCGTGCAGGGCGGCGTGCGGCCGGTGGTCGAGCATGGCTCAAGCGTGACAAAGAGGGTCGCGCCCCGGGTCGGGTGGCCTTTGCGCCTGGCATCGGCGATGGCCTCGACCTCAGCGTGCGGCAAACCGGCCCGACGATGCCAGCCGCGTCCGATGATCTTTCCGCTTTTAACCAAAACCGCACCGACGAGCGGATTGGGCGAGGTCTCGCCCTTGGCCCGCTTGGCCAAGCGCAACGCCTCCCGCATCCGTTGTTCGTCGACTTTTTCCGACAGACTTGTGGAGCGTACGGTCATACTTATTAATTCCCCAGATGGATAAACGTTCGCCCCTTGGCTGGCTTATTTCTCGATCGCCTTGCCGGCAGCTTTCCATCCCTTGAAACCGGGGGCGAGGTCGACGAGATATTTGAAGCCCATCCCGGTCATTTTTTTGCAGGCGCGCGCACTGCGAACACCGCCGGCACAATAGACGAGGTAGAATCTGTCCTTGTCGAGTTTGGCCGCTTCATCGGCGAAACCGGGTGAGAACCAGTCGATCCATTTCGTGCCGGGCAGGTGGCCAGCTTTGTACTCGGGCGTGGTACGGACGTCGAGCAGCGTCAGTTTATCATCGCGCCACATTTTCTCAAACAGCGCAACGCCGATGCGAAATGGCACGCCGGCTTCGACGCCGTACTTGGCCGCGATGTCGGCGGCGCTTGGTCCGGCGTCCGCACCGAGGCACCATGCGACCGCGTTGGTGACGAGTCTGGTGAAATGCGGGTTAACAAAATCATCGGCATGGCCAAGCGAGGTGTAAAATGTCCGGTTGCCCTTGTAGCTGTGCGTCCACGCGACCGGCTCGGTGGGATGGCCCTCGACCGCCCCGGTGAGCAGCAGCTTGGCCGTCTTGGCCAACGGCGTGTTTTTGTAGAGCGAGCCGCCCATTTTGAATTCGCCCGCGACGCCATCGAGGATTGGGTGCCCCTTGGCCGCTGACACGACGGTTGCGTTGCCGAACAAATTATTTTTGTAGTGACCGTGGTAGTTGCCGCCGAGGACGAGTTTGTCGAGCTCAAGCCAGTTTTGAAACGCGTGGCTGGCGGTGCGCAGTCCGACAACCGGTTTGCCGGACTCGACGTATTGCTTCACTTGGCCAAGCTGCCCGGCGGGGAGCTGCATACGGCGGGCGAACACGATCACGAGATCCGCTTGACCAAGTGCGTCGAGACTCGGGAAGCGATGTTCCGTCTCGCGAACGATCGTGGTACAGCGATAGCCGTACTGCTGCTCAAGTTGCTTGGCAAACTTGGGCAGCGCGGTCACCGAGCCGTACAGCGACTCGCCACTGAGCAGGACAATGTGCGGCTTGGCCTCGGCGGCTTGAGAGTTGGCCGGACACAAAACCAGACAGGCAGCGATGAGTACGAAGTGAGTTATTTTTTTCATGAGCAAAAAAGAGATCCCAATTTGAGGCGGCGAAGATTCCCCATGACGGCCAAGCTGTCCAGCCGCCATTGA
The DNA here is from genome assembly GCA_036012205.1 of Verrucomicrobiota bacterium. Taxonomy (GTDB): domain Bacteria; phylum Verrucomicrobiota; class Verrucomicrobiia; order Limisphaerales; family UBA1096; genus UBA1096. The sequence continues at coordinate 2,414 of DASCOW010000192.1, read as the reverse complement.
GCAGCAAAGTGAATAACTTGTTCAAAAAAACTCATTTTGTGCTATTGACACACTACATGTTGTATACTTTCCTTCGGCGTCTACTCTTGATTGTGTGGACTTGAAATTATGCGTTGCCCAAAATGCGGTTGTGTTGATGACAAGGTAGTCGATTCCCGGTCATCCAAAGACGGGCTAGCCATTCGGCGACGGCGCCAGTGTCTCGAGTGCAGTCAACGCTACACCACCTACGAGGAGATCGAGCGCGGCAACTTGATGGTGATCAAGGACGATGGTGCCCGCGAACGCTTCTCGCGCGACAAACTGGAGTCGGGCATCAACACCGCCTGCCAAAAACGTCCGGTCCGTGCCGAGGCCATCGAGCAGATGATCCGCGAGGTTGTGGATGAGTTGTATGATGAATTTGATGGCGAAGTACCCTCGAAAGCAATCGGCGGCAAAGTGATGGCAAAGCTCAAGCAACTTGACGGCGTTGACTACGTCCGGTTCGCCAGCGTGTATTGGCGCTTTGACAGCGCAGCCGAGTTTATTGAGGCGGTTCAGAAATTCGGAGACCGGGATGATACAACTACGATCAAACTACCTGGTTTTTAGGATGCCGTCCGGGGAGTTGTTCCCCTGCTCAGCCGAAGCCATCACCGAGGAGTTGCTGGGTGATGCCATCAACCTCATCGAGCCGCTGACCATTCAGGAGGCGCTCAAGGCTGTGGTGTACTATTTTCGCGAAGAGCAGGAGTACTCCAGCGTGTCGGTCGATCAATTCTCCTGCGCGCTGGGCAAGGTGCTTCAGGGATTCGGGTTTGACGTGGTGTTCGACGAGGCCCCAAGGGTGGATCTGCGTGTCGAGCAGACTGATCTGCGGCAGTTGGCCGACAAGACCTCCGAGGGCTTCGAGTTGTTTTTCTTTCAGCAACTCCGCAACGAGGTGCAGGCCAACCTTCGGCGCTCACCCAACGTCATCCAGTTCAGCGGCCTGAGGGATTGCGTCAAGCGAATCGTCGGGGCAGAGCGCTGGTGCAGCCGCTGCCGCCGGATGCACGGCCAGATTGTCTCCTTTCTGAGAACCTGCCTCGATCAGGATTCACAAAAGGACTGCTCGCTGCTCATCAAATAATCTTCATTTCGAATGACCGGGATGAACATTGGACAAATTCAAGCGGACGAAGAGCTGCGGCTGCGTGAGTTTCCGGTTGCCCGTGACACCGTCTACCTCGCTCACGCCGGGGTTTGCCCGTTGCCGGCGTGCGCACGCGATGCCGTAAGCCATTACGCCGCTGCCTGCACCGGTGGTGATCAGGAGGACTTCATGCCGCCAAATCTGCTGCTCGACACACGGCAACTCGCCGCCGGCCTGCTCGGTGCGGAGCTGCGCGAAATTGCGCTCGTCGGGCCGACCTCGCTCGGCTTGAGCTTCATTGCGCACGGCCTGGACTGGGAGTCGGGCGACAACATCATCGTGCATGGAGACGACTACCCGTCGAACGTTTACCCGTGGATGGCCTTGGCTGAGAGGGGCGTCGAACTGAGGCGCCTCGAGCCGGGCGTGCCGGGGCGAATCGAGCCGGAGGATGTGTTTTCACTGGTAGATGCGCGCACGCGCATGGCGGCGTTGGCCTCGTGCCATTACGTGTCCGGATACCGGATTGACATCGGTGCAATCGGCCGCGAGCTGCGCTCGCGCGGTGTCCTTTTTTGTGTCGACGGCATCCAGACGATGGGCGCGTTTCCGACACCGGTGGAGCATGTCGATTTTCTTGCCGCCGACGCGCACAAGTGGATGCTTGGCCCATGTGCCTCGGGCATTCTGTACGTGAAGCACGGAATGCAGGATCGGCTCAAGCCGGTGGTGCAGGGCTGGCACAACCTGCGCTGCCCGGATTTCATCGCGCAGGAGACACTCAACTACAAGCCGGACGGGCGACGGTATGAGGCCGGCACCGCGAATTTGTTTGGCATTGTTGGCCACCGCGCCTCGCTGCAAATGCTCGCCTCGCTTGGTGTGCAAAACATTGCCGACGATCTCTTGGCCAAGCGGCGGCGGCTCGTGCCGGAACTCTCGGCCCGGGGCTTTGACGTGCTGCACGTCGACGCGACGGAGGTCAACGCAAGCGGCATTGTCACGTTCACCAAACTGGGCCAGGACATGGCATCCCTCGCGGAGCAGCTTGGCCAGGCGGGCGTGACGGTCTCACTGCGTACCCTGCGCGACGGCTCGAAGTTCATTCGTCTTTCACCACACTTTTACAACACCAACGCCGAATTGGATCGCCTGCTCGAGGCGTTGTGATCAATCGACCGCTCTCGGAGTGACCTTGGGAACGAGGAAGGGCGCGACGACGAGCAGCAACATCGCGCCGATGCCGCCGTACATTTGCGGGGCAGCGGGGCCAACGTTGTCGATCAGCCAGCCGGCA
>DASCOW010000191.1:0-3646 GCA_036012205.1 Verrucomicrobiota bacterium | reverse complement strand
GGTATTACAACACCCTCGTGCGTTGGATCAAAGCCGGCGCGACCAACGATGCCAAGGATCTCGCCAAGCCGGCTGGCATCGACATCCTGCCGCCCAAGCTGTTGCTCGAAGGCGATGGAGCAACGCAACAGATGACCGTCGTTGCCCGTTACTCTGATGGAACCGACCGCGACGTCACCCAACTCGTCCTGTTCCTGAGCAACAACGACAACAGCGCCACAGTTTCAGCGGACGGCACGGTGACAGCGAAGAATCGTGGCGAAGCGTTCATCACGGCGCGCTTCGACTCGTTCACCGTTGGCAGCCAGGTCGTCGTCATTCCGCAGGGACTGAAGTACGAGAGGGCGAAGCTGGCTGCCAATAATTACATCGACGAGCTGGTTCACGAAAAACTGCACAAGCTGCGAATGACACCCTCCGGCCAGTGCTCAGATGAAGCCTTCGTACGACGTGCTTTCCTGGATATTGCCGGCCTGCTGCCGGAGCCAAAAGATCTGACAGACTTCCTCGCCGACGAGAATCCTGAAAAGCGGAACAAACTTGTCAAATCACTGCTCGACCGAAAGGAATTCACCGAGATGTGGGTGATGAAATGGGCTGAGTTGCTGCAGATTCGCACCCAGCAGAACAACCAGGTCAGCTACAAGGCCACACTGCTGTACCACAACTGGCTCAAGGAACGCATTGCCAACAACGTGCCGTTTGACCGTATCGTACAGGAACTACTCTCCTCCACCGGCGGCACCTTCAAGTCGCCGGCGACTAACTACTACCAGATCGAGCGCGACACACTGAAGGTCGCGGAGAATGTGGCGCAGGTGTTCATGGGCATGCGCATCCAGTGCGCCCAGTGCCACAACCACCCGTTCGACCGCTGGACGATGGATGACTACTACTCGTTCGCTGCATTTTTCTCACAGATCGGCCGCAAAAACGCGGAGGATCCCCGTGAGGTGATCATTTACAACCGGCGTAGCGGCGAAGTAAAACACATCGTCGGTGGACGCACCATGACACCCAAGTTCCTCGGTGGCGACGTGCCGAAGATCGCCCGTTCGCAGGATCGCCGAGCCGTCATGGCCAAATGGCTGGCATCGGAGGAAAACCCCTTCTTTGCCACAAACCTGGCCAACATTATCTGGGCGCACTTCTTCGGCGTCGGCATCATCGAACCGGTGGACGACGTCCGCGTCAGCAACCCGGCGTCAAACCCCGAGTTACTTGCCGCCCTGGCCAAGCGCTTCACGGAATACAACTATGATTTCAAGCGCTTGGTATACGATATCTGCACCTCGCGGACATACCAACTCGCCACCCGCACCAACGACTCCAACGCCGCCGACTCGCGCAACTTCGCGCACGGCCAAATCCGACGACTCCGGGCGGAGGTACTTCTCGATGTCATCACACAAGTGACACAGACCAAGAACAAGTTCAAAGGCCTGCCCCTTGGCGCGCGGGCGGTGCAGATCGCCGACGGCAACGTAGGGAATTATTTTCTCACCACCTTCGGCCGCGCCACGCGCGAAACGGTCTGCTCCTGCGAGGTCAAAATGGAACCCAACCTCTCCCAAGCGCTGCACCTCATGAACGGCGACATTGTCCAAGCCCGAATCAAAAATGGCGGCCTCACCAAGAATCTGCTCAAGGAGCACTCACCCGCCGAGGTGCTCGAGCAACTTTACCTGCGAACACTCTGCCGCCCACCGTCCGCCAGCGAGCAGGCAGTCATCCTCGCTCAACTAGAAAAGGAACCGGACAAACAGGCGGCGATGAACGATGTTTTTTGGGCGCTGCTCAACTCGAAGGAATTCATCTTCACCCACTAATCCAGTGCGACTCAAACACACCATCCCGATTGCGATTGCCGTTTACCTCGGCGGCGCTCAGATTGGCCGAGCGCAGGAGAAAATAACGTATCAGGATCACGTCGGCCCGCTTTTTGAAAACGCCTGCAACTCCTGCCACAACGCCGACAAGGCCAAGGGCGACCTCGACCTCTCGAGTTACTCGAACATGCTAAGGGGCGGCAGCAGCGGCGCCGCAGCCGAAGCCGGCAACCCCGACGGCAGCCTCCTTTACAAGCTCCTCGCCCATCAGGAGGAGCCGTTCATGCCCCACAAAAAGGACAAACTCGCCGACGCCCAAGTCGCCCTCGTGGGCAAGTGGATCACCGGCGGGCTGCTCGAGACCAAATCAAGCACAGCACAGAAAAAGAAAAAACCAGCCTTCGACCTCGGCTTCGTCGCCGTCACCGGGAGCAAACCGAAAGGACCGTTGCCCATGCCTGAGCATCTGCTGCTCGAGCCGGTCGTCAACACCAGCCGCGCCGGTGGCACACCAGCACTTGCCGCCAATCCATGGGCGCCCGTCGTCGCGGTTGCCGGACAAAAACAGGCTTTGCTCTACCACACGGAGACGCTCGAGTTGCTCGGTGTGCTGCCGTTCGAACGCGGCTTCATCGAGTCGCTCACCTTCAGTCGAAACGGCCAACTGCTCATTGCCGGAGGCGGGCGCGGCGGCAAGACCGGCGGCGTGGTCGCGTGGGACCTCAAGACCGGCAGACAACGCGTGTCCATGGGCAAAGAATACGACACCGTGCTCGCAGCCGACATGATGGCCGACCTCACCACAGTTGCCCTCGGCAGCCTCGGTAAGCGCGTCAAGATGTTCGAGTTACCCAACGACGAGCCACTCTATAACATCAAGAAACATTCCGACTGGGTGATGGCACTCTCCTTCTCGCCCGACACCGTCCTGCTAGCCAGCGGCGACCGCAACGGGGGCCTACACATCTGGGAGTCATTCACCGGAAACCTGTTTTACACCCTAGACGGCCACAAGGACGACATCACAAAACTGAGCTGGCGACTCGACTCCAACGTCCTCGCCTCTTCCAGCGAGGACGGCACAGTGCACCTCTGGGAAATGTTTAACGGCAAAAAGGTCAAAAGCTGGACCGCACATGGAGGCGGCACCCTCTCGGTGCATTTCAACCACGGCGGCGAACTCGTCACCGCCGGCCGCGACAAACAGGTCAAGATATGGGATCAGAATGGCAAACAAAAACGCACGATCAAGGGCTTCAAAAGCATCCCGCTCGAGGCCGTGTTCAGTCATGACAGCAAACGTGTCTTCGTCGGCGAATGGAACGGAACCATCACCGTATGGGACACCGCAAACGGCAAGGCGCTTGGAGAAATCTCCGCCAACCCGCCGACATTGGCCAAGCGAATCGAGGCTGCCATGCACCTGGCCATGACCGCCGAAGCCAAACAAAAAAAAGCAGCCGAGACGCATGAGCAGATCAAGATTAACCTCACCGCTGCCGAGGACATTCTCAAAAATAGCAACGCTACCGCCAAGGCCCGATCTGCCGAGAGGCAAAACGCAGGAAGGCAGTTGACCACGGCACAGGCCTCGCTTGACCAGGCACAAACCCAGTTGATCAACGCCAAGGCCAAAGTCGCCGAGCAAAATGAAGCCCACGCCAGTTTCCTCAGTGAACAGGACACCAACACCACCTCCCTGGCCAAGGCCACCGATGAACTGCCTAGTTTATATGAACAGGTCGGCTTTCTCACCCAACAACTCGCTTCCCTCCTCAAAAGCGAAAAACAAACAGGCGAACAGGCCAAACAAGACG
>DASCOW010000190.1:0-4333 GCA_036012205.1 Verrucomicrobiota bacterium | reverse complement strand
TGGTTTTTGCGAAATATCTCATTGGATCAGTCAGAACGCGGCAGGCAGCCTAGCCAAAAAGTTGCCTGTGTAAAGTCTTTTGGCGTTATTTTTGAGACTCATCCGGCGGAGCGGCAGCGGCCTCGGCGGCCTCTCTTTTGCGGTCGCGCCGGTACCAAATCCAGGCAATGAAGACGCTGCACTCGTAGAAAAGCTGCATCGGCACGGCCATGAGCACTTGGGTGACCACATCGGGCGGAGTTAGCACGGAGGCGAGCACGAGGTTGATGACCATCCAGTAAATGCGGAATTTGGAGAGTTTTTTGTAGTCAAGCACGCCGATTCGCACAAGCAGCAAAATGATGACCGGCAACTCGAATGCAATGCCCATGCCGAGCATAAATTTGCAAACGAAGCTGATGTAGTCCTCCGCCCGCCAGAGGTCGGCGCCGAAAGACAGCCAGTTGGCGAAAAGCGCCGAGGTGCTCAGCGCGATTTTCATCAGGAGGAAATAACAGAACGCCGCCCCGCAAAAGAACAGAACGCCGCCGATGAGCACCGCCCGCGTCAGGTATTTTTTCTCCTTCAATCGGAGGGCCGGGAAAATGAACTGGCCGAGAAAAAAAAGGATAAACGGCGACGAAATCATGATGCCGCCGTAAAAGGCCATCTGCAGGGCGACCATGAAGCCGCTGAGCGGCCCCATCGACTTGAGCTCCGGCCCGGCCTGGGCGGCTTGGTCGGTGGCGGCGAGGGCATTCGTGTCGGGTTGCAGGAGCAGCTGCAGTTTGCCGTCCGCCACCGCCGGGGTGAGGTTAAACGAGGTGACTCGGGGCGAGTTGGTCAGGCCAAGCAGTTGGTAAGCCTCTGCCAGCAGATTGGTCTCGATCGGGATGCGAAAGACCTCTTCCTGCGTGAGCCGGACGTGGATCTCGCTTTTGCCCTCATCGCTTAGGCTGTCTCTGTGGTTTTCGGTAAGGAACTGCTTGGCCTCGCCGAGCGGCCGGGCCAGCGTCTCGACCAGCAACGGTGCCCCTGCAAGGCAGGCGACCATGGAGACACCCAAGGCGGCAACGCAGCGGATGAGCACCCAACGCAAATCCTCCATGTGCTCAAGGAACGACTTGACCGGTCCGCCGTACTCCTCGCCGTTCTCATCCAGTTCCGGCATCGTGTCATCGCCGTCGGAGTTGCCACCGCCGCCACGCGGAACCGGCAGAGGCACTCCCTCCGCTGCCTCGACATAGTCTCCCTGATTTTCCTCGTGCCCGTGGTGGTAATGTTCGTCGTGATGCGCGTCGTGATCGTCGTGTTCGTAGTCTTGATGATACGGATCATCGTACTGTGAGGACTCTTCGGCTTCGGGAGGTGTCGCATCCGCTTGGCCAGAATCATCGTCCTTTCGGGGGACGTCCTGCGACGGAAAAGTCTCGGAGGAATCCGCTTGGTTGTCGGGGGAAGATTGACTCGGCCCGGTAGGCTCATCGGGTTCGTTAACCATCTTTCAAACCCAAGTCAGTTTAAACGCCGTCGGTTCAGGCGTCTTTTTTCGACTCGTCGCTGGTGTCCTTTTGCTCGGTAATCTGCGGGGTGGGCGGTGGCGTGTAGGTGGGGGTATCGTCCATGGCACGCTCCAGTTCGTCGTTGACGCCGCGCGTGGCCTTCTTGAATTCCTTAATCCCCTGGCCCATGCCCTTGGCCAGCTCCGGTAGTTTCTTGGCTCCGAACAGCACCAGCACGACCGCGAGGATGAGAATGATCTCCCAAGGGCCGAGTCCGCCAAATGCCAATTGATGAAGAGTTGTCATAGTTCGTTAAAAACGTTCGGCAATCTAGCCTGTTATCCCAAAAAGTAAAGGGGCAACTCCCGGACGAAACGCCAGCCACTCAATTCAGTTGCCCGGCTTGGGCTTGAGCAACACAAACTCGCCGCGGCGGTTGCGGGCGTAGGCGGCATCGTTGAGGCCGGGATCGGCAGGCCGATCTTCGCCCAAGCTCATCGTGCGAATCCGGTCGGCGCTCACGCCCAGAGACACCAGCGCGTCGCGGACGCTCAACGCCCGACGCTCGCCCAAGGCGCGGTTGTACTCCTCTGTGCCGCGCTCGTCGCAGTGACCCTCGATCAGCACTTTGTTTTCTGCAGCTTGCGCCAAAATACCGGCCACGGCCTCCACCTTACTGAGATCGTCCGGATGGATTTCGGAGCGATCCAGCTCAAAATAAACAGTCTGCGCTGCCAAGGCCTCGCGGTCCATCAGCATATTCTCGAACTCCTCGAGGCCGGACAGACCTATGTTGCCGTGTTCATCGACGGTGACAACATCTCCGCCGTTGCCAAGGGCGCCACTGTTGTCGTCCCGGTTAAGAAGATCGCCCGAGCCGACCACGTTGCCGCTTCCGCCGGGGATGGGGGTGATGTTTTTTGGCTTGGTTTTGCACCCGGTCGAGGTGGCTGCCACGAGGGCTGCCAGAACCAATCCTACTTGTTTCAGTGAGGTCATGATCTTCAGGTTAGTTGCCTTGCATTACTTGGTCCAAGCGGCTTGGGAACAGTTGCCCGGAAAGCTGCGCGGCAGAGTCTTGACTCGTTTAGTGAGCACGTCAAGTACTGATAAAAGCCGTTTTCCACGGGATCGACTGGTGAACATGAGCGTGCGCGAGTTGGGCGCCCAGGAGGGATCTTCGCCGGCCGCCAACACTTCGACATTCCCGCCGCCGGGCGGGACAATGCAAATCTCAAACACCCCGCCTCCCCGCATGGTGGTGAAAACAATCGCCTTGCCGTCGGGCGACCAGTCCGGCTCGGTGGCGTTGAAGACGCCAACCGTTCGAATTCGCGACATGGCCCCGCCGTTGGCCGGTATTTTGTACAATGCCGTGCGGCCACTCGCCCGGGAGGCGAAACAGATCCAGCGGCCATCCGGCGACCAGCAGGGCGACGACTCCGCCTCCTTGGTGGTGGTAAGCCGCCGCAGGCCCGTTCCGTCGGCGCTGGCCACCCAGATGTCAGGGCTGCCGGCCTTGCTGAGCACCATCGCCACGCGGCGACCGTCCGGCGACACCGCCGGACTGATGTTCGACCCGGAGTACCGAGCCACGATCCGGCGCACCCCGGTCACAACATTGTGCGAGTATATGTCCGGGTTGTGCCGGCGGTAGGAGTAGTAGTAGAGCGTGTTGTTGCCCGACGCCCATTCGGGCCCGGCAGCGATCGAGTTGTCGCGAGTCAGACGCGCGGCGTTGTGTCCGTCAAAGTCGGCGACGTGAATCTCGGTGTCGCGCCCGTGAAACTGGCGGAAGGCGATCTTGGTCAGGCCGATGCCGGGCGAGCCGGTGATGGCCTCCACCACATTGTTGGTAAACATGTGTCCCTGCTGCCGCAGACTTCCGCCCTTGTAGGAGCGAGTCAGGATGTAGCCCTTTTTCACACGGTCGTATACGGCACCACGCACACTGCTAGCGGTACTACCGTTGTTTTTGATCGTGAACTGTGCCTTGGTCTTATCCACGAACTCGAAACCCTGAACAAACAGGTCAAACTTCAACAGGGCCAGCGTCTCGCCGGTGAAGCCCTCAAGCGTAACGGGGATAGCCTTGACATCGCCGGCGTCGAACACATCGACATCGATCGCCGGCCGCTGCGCTTGGCCAAGCACGAAGCCGGCAAAAAACAGCGCAGCCAAGGCGGAGAGTCGTTTGTGGAATGCTTTAATCATGAAAAACTTTTTGAGTTGAAATTCAGGTTGAATGTCTGTTGCGCCCCTTTCATCGAATTGGGGAATTGCTTGATGAACTTCACGCGATCGAGCGCCTTTTGCACAGCGCGATCCCAACTACCCGCGCCCGAGAAACCTGTGACGCTTGCCGAGATAACCCTGCCGCTCCGGGCGATGACTAGGCGCACCTTCACGACGGGATCGCCGCTGACCGCACCGGGGTGAATTATGGCGTCCATGTATTTGCGGCGGATGAACGACTCATAATTGGCCGAAGCGTACCGACCGACCGGGACGTTCACCGACGTACGGCCTGAGAGACTGTTCTCGAGCTTGTTGATCGCGGCCTGCCGTCTGGCCTCAGCCTTGCGAGCCCGCTCGGCCGTCTCCTTTTGTGCCTTTATTTTTTGTGTGTCCAACCTCCGAACGTTCGAGTTCAGATTGACCTTAATCTTCGGCTTGGGCTTGGACGGTACCGGCTTGGGCTTGGGCGGTACCGGCTTGGGTTTGGGCGGTACCGGCTTGGGTTTGGGCGGTACCGGCTTGGGTTTGGGCTTGGGCTGGATTTTTTTTGGCGTGGGCGGCGCAGGCGCAGGCGGAGCGGCAGGAGCCAGCAACTGGTCGATCACTGCCGACGG
>DASCOW010000189.1:0-1385 GCA_036012205.1 Verrucomicrobiota bacterium | reverse complement strand
CGCGGATGATCCGGATGCCGTCGATCATCGTTTCGGGCGCGGCATTGTCGAAATCGTTCGCGAACCAAACAACCTCGTGTCCACGCCGCACCAGTTCCGCCATGTGCCGCAGTGTGACTCGTTCCGCACCACCCGCGAGCGGGTTCTCCGTGTCACGCCAGTTGAGCATCAGGAACCGAAGCGCCTTCATTACGCGGCCCTCCCGAATTCCGCAACCATGACGGCGTTCGCGTACGGGAATGGGCTCCTGTATCGACAGGCCAGCGCCGTATCGACATCCACAGCTTGCCAAGCCAGGCGGCCGGTGCGCTTGAGGAACGTCGCACGGTCGCTGCCGAGTTGCTCTTCGGCGATCATGCGGTCGAGTGCCGGGTTGTAGCCAAGCGGCAGCGTGAGCACGAGTTGCCCGGTCGTAGCCAGCAATCCCCGGCAGGTTGCAATGGCTTGCGCGATTTTTTCGCCACTGTCGCCGTCCGTCTCGTCGTCGAAACCGATGTGCTCGAACGTCGAGATGGACAAGATGAGATCGAACCGCTCCTCGGGCGAGTAATCGGCAATGTCCTGGTTGAGGATGCCGGTGCCGCGTTCGTACTTGTCCAGAATAGTGTGATCAACGTCGCCGTAGTGCGACAGCACATTGCCGACCTCAAGCACGCGTTTGCCGGCGAAACGGCGAAGGAACTCGGTGGCGATTGGCACCTCGACGGCGCGCTCGTTGGCCCATGTCATGTTGTAGCGGTGATAAAACAGCGGCAGCGATTTGCCATCGAACTCAAACTCTGCCTTGGACAGGCGCGGGATGATCAGCGGCGCGAACGCGCACCTCAACGGCTTGAGCAATAGTTCGCCGGCGCCGAAGCGGCGTGCGAACCAGACGACCTTGCCGAGTTGGCTGTTGTAAAGGTGCGATCCCATTCGTCGCCCGAACTAGGCAGGTCGCGTTGCGCTGGCCAGCAGTGTCTCAAAGTGAGGCTCATCTTCCTCGCGTGACACGACGCTGATGTCGATCTGCGCGAAGCCGGCCGACTCGAGCCACAGGTGCAGTTCGCTCTCCGCGAAACCCAGCCAGCGGTCGCCGAATAACTCGCGGGCTTTTTCGAACTTGTGCGCGACGAGGTCGAGAATCATCAACTGGCCACCGGGCCGCACAATGCGAAACGCGCTCTTGATGGTCTGTGCCGGTTCCTCGGCGTGATGCAGCGCCTGGCTGAGGATCGCAAGATCCACTGACGCGTCGTCGATCGGTGGATGCTGTAGGTCGCCCTGCCGAAACTCGAGGTTGATCAAGCCGTTTCGCCCAGCCTTGGCCTGGCCGAACTTGACGATCTCCGCCGAGTTGTCCACCGCGATGACGCGCTTGCATTTGCGCGCAAGCAACTCACTCA
>DASCOW010000188.1:0-8435 GCA_036012205.1 Verrucomicrobiota bacterium | reverse complement strand
AGATGCCGATGCCCGGGTTCACCACCTTCCCGCCGATGAAATATCCAGTGGTGGTGTTGCCGGTGGCGGGATCGGTTGCACTCTGCGAAACCACGCTGGCCCGAAGCATCGCGTGGGCGGCGCGGTTGATGAACTCATCGGCAGTCCAGTTGGTCTGCGTGTTGTGCCCAGTGAACCAGTCGTTGGCATGATTGATGTTGAGCTTGCCGCGCAACGCCGGCTCGGAGTCCACGCCCATTTGGCTCAGCAGTCGGTAGTAGGTGCGACGATCGTAGGAGTCGAGCCGCTTGCGCGTGTACATTGACTTGGGCTGAACGTCCATCGCCTGGCGAAGGCGCGACACGAAGTTGTTCGCCCGTTGTGGCCGTTCGGCGTACGGCTGAAATGTCAGCAACTGCTGCACGTCTGTGAAGCGGCGCGGGTTCTCCGCGCCTGGCCAGGGGGCGATGACCGGGTCCACACGCAGCCCATCCTCGCTGTCCAGAGTCGGGGTGCTGTTCAATACCAGTGGACCGTCCGAGTAGTCGTCGACCAGGTTGTAGCCAAGCGATGGCGCTTCACTCGGTGGCAGGCCAAGCGAGGGGATCATGCCGGCAAGGTTGCGCCGCGAGCCATAGGGCTGGCCTGGCGGCTTGTAGCGATGCATCATGATATCCCGCGCGTCCGTGAAGGCCCAGCGGTCAGCTCTGGGTAAATCTAATCCCTTGTCATTGATGGGGCGCGAAATCCAGTCATAGAAGTACTGCCACTGAATGGGATTCAATTGGCGCAGGAAGCCGGCCATGTTCAGTTCCCACGAGCCAACCCCCTGGTTGCGCATGTAGAGGTACTGGTTGCCCCGGCCGGTGGGCGTGTCGAGCCTCAGGTTCATCGGATCGCGCGCCTGGTTGTGAATGTGGTTGATGTCCAGCGAGCGGCCGGTCGGCAGGATCATGTACGCATAACGGCCGACGAAGCGGTTGGTCGGGCCGTGCGCGAATGCGGGGCTGTCCAACAGGCCAATCCACTCGGGATCCCCGATGAAGTAATCGGTGGCAAACCGGCCATTGGGAGCCACGACCGGACGGCCCTGCCAGTTGGTCACCACCTGCAGCCCGCTTGGCTCGTAGGCCCGGTTGCGGTTCAGGTCGAGGTAGAAGCGGAAATCCTCCTGCACATTATAGTTCTTTGGTCGCCAGCCCAGCGCGTTGGTATCGACGAACACCGGCGGGCGCGCCAACTCGTGCAGGTTCGCCAGGTTGATCAGCAAGTCGTCCGGGGTCAGCGCCCGGCCGTTTGGATACACATAGCTGACATTCGTCGGCGAAACGCTGCCGGGCACGAATCCAAGCCGGTTGAGGTAGTTGGTTGAGACCGAGAAGTCGTACGCCAGGGGATCCTGCGCTGCCACCATCCGGCCGCTCATCTCCGCCAGCGCACTGGCGGCAGCCGTCTCGGCCATGAGCTGGGCGCTGAGTTGATCGGAAACCACCGTCACTGAGGCACGTTCCCGGCGACTGATGCCGAGGAACACCACCGTCATTGCGGTCACCATCCCGAGCATGATCAGGGTGATGACCAGCGCTGCGCCCTGTTGTGTCCTGAAACGTTTCACTTTGTGTCTCGAATGGGAATCCGCTGCCGAAACAGGGTTACCTTGCCAATCTGCCGGCCGAGGAAGTTGGCCTGTATCGCCGGCGGCAGTGCCCGCACCTGCTTGAGCACCTGCGGCTCAAGCACCGCCAATTCAACATCGAAATAACCGGGCAACGCTCCGTAAAACTGAACCTGACTCTGAGCGTCGCGATCCTGCATCAGCGTCCCGTCCACCGGGCGGTCGGTGGCCACCGGGAACAGTGCTTGGCCAGCCGCACCGCGCCGCTCTAGGTTCAGGCCAAGCGGATCGTAGAACAGACTGCCGTGGCCAAGCGCTCGTCCCAAATGGTCGTACGGGGTGATGCGAAGGTGGATCACCCCGTCGGTGATCGGCTCGAACACACCCGACGGTGCACTGGCTATCGGGTCGAAGTAAAACCGGTTGAAGATGTCGGTCTTGTTGAACTGCACTTGGCCGGGCGAGGTGACGCGCAGCGTGCCGTTGGTCCGATACCGAGCAAGCATGCCGATGCCGTTGGTCGCGCCGATCACCCGGTAACTGGTCACGAGAAAGCCGGAGTCGCCTCGGCTGGTAAACGTGAAGTTCTGTAGGATGTTTGTCCTGAAACCCTGCGCCAAATCTTCGTCGTCGCCCTCGGGCGTCAGGGCCTCGGACTGGTAGGCCAATAGCAGCGGCGTGGCATCCGGAGTGGTGCGTGAGAGGAAGCTCTTGCTCCCCGAGTAGGTGAGCTGCGTCTGCAGATCGGTGATGGCCGGGTAGCCGCTGACCTCCATCTGCGACAACTCGCGGACGATCATCTCCATCGCAGCCCGCCCGCCCTCGTTTACATCCACTTGCGCAGCGTTTTTACGCAGCGCCATTTGTGTCTGGTTGAACAACGCATACAGCACGTAGATGACAAGCGTCATGACCGACACGGCCACGAGCAACTCCAGGATCGTAAAGGCTCGGCTTCGGCTGGCCCGCGAGCGGGCGTTGTCAGGTCTGCTTCTCATTGGCCTCTGGCAACCTTGGGAATGCTGAACCGGTTCGGCTCAAAAAAGAAAAACGGCGAGGTGACGTCCTCCTGAAACCGGCCGGTTGCCGCGTCCGGCGCGTTGAATAGGTTCAAGTTGCGGTTGACCAGACGACCGGCGGCCACGGTGCGGAACACTTTCTTGTTCGGCCCCGGCCGTTCCTCGCCGCCAAACTCGTATTCCGGCCATTGGAATGTCAGCTTGATCTCGTAAAAGTTGAGCTTGCGGAACCGGTTGACATCGAGCGCGGTCTTGTCGCCAGAGATGTTCCCCCAGTCGCCCATCGTGCGGATCGGCCGCACCTCGGAAGTCAGGCGATAGGAGAAAGCCATCTCCTTGGCGGCCTCGCCCTTATCCACCGCGCTCCCGCTGATCGCGCGGACCTTGGCCCGGATCCGGTTGTACTGTTTCGATTGGTTGTTGATTTGCGGCCAGTTTTTGACCGTTACCGGCCCCACCAAGTCAGCCTGCACCGGCATGCTCAACAGCCCGATGATGCCCGCCCCTTGCACGCCCCTCGGCAGTTCCATGTGACTGTCCCCCGCCCCAGCCGGCACCGGTTCCCATCGGTATACCTTCGAATTGGAGCTCTTTATCTCGATGAACACGATGCTGTTGGTCAATTCGTTCAAGCCGGTGGCTCCGCTCCGAATCGCCTCCATCCAGTACATGCCGTCCTGGTTGATGATGGTCTCCTCGCGATTGTCTTTTTGCACGTTGATGCCAACCGGCAGCACGCCGATGATGGCCACCAACGCAAAGGCGATGATGCCCAGACAGATCGCCAACTCGATCATGGTGAATCCGCCTTGGCCCCGGTGTTGTGCCACGTTGTTTCTCAGCAGCTTCATTTCGTCTCCACCTCCACTGTCTCCACCCGCGCGCGGCCAGTGATGTGGTTCACCCGGATGCCGGTATGGTAGCGGCGCCTCACCTGCCCGGCCTCAACGAAGTCGCCGTACCCGCCGGTCACCAGAATATCGGGGCGACTTGGGAGATAGTTGCCAAAACGGCCACGCTCATGAAAGACGCTGCCCTCGACCAGCGGGATGATTTCGTCGCGCCCCGCCGGCACGAGCTTCCCGAGGCCGTCCCGCTTGACCAACTGCCCGCGGGAGTTAAACGCCACGTGCGGCAGCCGGGCCGGACTACTGTCGGCCAGCGGAAACGGAATCAACGGCATCTGCGGCGTGTGGCCAAAATAGTGATCTTTCAGGAAACCGTCGCTGTACTCGTCGCCCCGCTCGTATTCATCCCCCTTGCGCCATGCCATGAACTTATACGGCGCAATCAACATGCCATCCGGCAGCTTTTTCCATTCGGTGAGATAGGCAGGGTGGCTCCGACCGGGCTGGTCGCCGACTGAGCGCATCGACATGACTGCATAGCCGCTGAACTGTTTCTCCAGCATATTGGTGAGCGAGAGCAGGCGTGGATCCTTCTTTCGCGGTGGCAGCATCTCGCCGTCCACATTCCTGATGATGTCCCAGATGTTCGTGGGCGTGAACACGACATACACAGTCGATCGATTACGCATCGCAATCTGGCGTGCGTAGCGCAAATCCTCCACCAACTGCCGCGTCGCCCCCTTCGTGGTGGCGCTGCGCCCCAGCCCCTTCAGTGCCGGTAGCGTGATGCTCGTCAGCACGGCGATGATCCCGATCACCACCAGCAACTCGAGCAGCGTGAACGCGCCTTGGCCAAGCGCAGTCCGCCGTGGTCGGTTGGTTTCCAGATCGTTCATGCCTCGCCCCGCTTGATCAGGTTACTGCCAGCTCAGGATATTGTCGCTGTTTGCCCCTTGGTTCGCCTTGCCATCCGTACTGGCCAACCCATCGGGGCCGAGTGACCAGACCAGTACGGACGAGTTGGCTTGATAACCAGCCTTTACCCGTGTCAACCCGTTCAGCCCAGCCCGATCATCCGCCCCGGAGACCGAACCCTGACCGTAAAACGCATCGATCGTCTTGCCATCGTAGTTTGCGTCCACCGTGACAATGTACGGACTGCCCCACGGATCGCGGAAGACGCCGTCAGTACCGACCCCGCCCTGCGTCGTGGAAGTCACATCCTTGGCATTCAAAAAACCCACCTTCTTGGGGTTCATCCTATGGTTCCGATTCGAGGTTGGGCGGCCGTTGCGGAATTTCTCCTCCGCGCGCAGTATTGCAACCAACTCAGCGTTGCTCACCTGCACCCGGCCCGGAGTGGCAATCTTTGGCAGCAGCTCGCCCTTGGGATTGGTCAGGCGCTTGGCCGAGTTGCCGGTCATGTGCATGGTGCCGAAGGTGTAGTCCGGTGTTTTCAATTGCTTGGTAATCTGCGACGGGATCGGGTAACGGCTGTACTCGGCCTCGTACGCCCGCACGGCGCCGGCGATGTTCTGCATCTCGCTCTTGGCCTGCGCCTTCTTGGCTGAATCCTTGGCCTTGCCCAGCGTCGGCAAAAGCATCGCCGCCAAAATGGAGATAATGCCAATCACCACTAACAATTCCACCAGAGTGAATCCGCGCCCGGGCAAGCATTTGGCCTGTCTTACGTCAAGAGTTGTTGTCTTCATTTTCATGATTCATAGGTTCTCAAAATTTCTTTTTATAGTATCTCGAAAGTTGCTCGCGAGGGAAAGTGTCCTTCCTCCAATTGCTGATCACCAGCACCTCGTCTCCCACCACAATTTCGGCCCAAAGGTCGTACTTACCAATATTGTTCACCACCCGTTGCCCTGTCACGTAGCGCCACGGGTTCACCCCCTTGGCCACTTTACCGTGATGGCGGACCGGATGGTCTTCGCGCTGCAGAGGCCACGGCACCGGTGCGCAAAGGACATGCACCTCATCGACATGATGTTTTTCGTGGCCATGCCCATCGTCGTCATCATCGTGCTCCTCGCTGATGTGCCTAACGGTTTTTGGTGTTGGCTCGTAAAACTGTTTCAACTCCTTTTCAGTCCTCGCCGTGTTGACGAATCCCTCCACTCCAAAGTGCTCCTTGATTGCCTGCACTTTCATCACTGTGCCCGCCATCGGGTCGCGAAAAGTTTTACGTACTGGACTGTAAAGACAGCCGGTCAACTCGTAATAGAGTGCGTTCACCACTGGGTTTTCTGGATTACAAGGAGGGTAATGGCCGAAGTTCGATTTGTACGATTCAATAGCCGTCCCGATCGCCTCAAGCTCCGCCCGGGTGCGCGACTCGCGCATCTTGCGGCTGGCTGTGCCGCTCAACCCCACCACCAACGACGCCAGTATGCCGATGATCACAATGACCACCAGCAACTCCACCAATGTGAACCCGCCCCACCTCTCTCTGTTTCTCTCTAGTTGAGTCATTGTTCCCTTGTCTCCTGTTCCAAACGTTCACTCAGCCACTGTTTGATCATGCTTTGATAGCCAAGGTACCGAGACCTCGCCAAGCGCTTGATCTTGGAGAGCATCCGCGGATCCATCCGCAAGGAGATGGTAATCGACTCGACCCCACCCCCGCTCTGTGCCAACGCCAACTCCATCAACCGAGGCGCAACACCGGTGTTCGCCCAGTAGGCGGCTTCCGCAGCTTCGCCGTCGAACTGCGGCACTTGTTCCCAATCGCTGATTTGGTTCATTCCGGATTTTTTTTATGCATCGACTCATGGCTTATCCAACCTTTTGGGTCATCTTCCGCTGATAGAAAAAGGTTTCTTCCTCCGTGAAACCTCGAGCCATCACCACGCGAATCTGTTTGCCATTGGTTCGGTAAACGCTGAAAATCCCGTAACCTGACGCCGCCATGCCCAGATTGAAATATCGTGACTCACCGGCGTACCGAGCCGAGTCCGGCAAAAGTTTGCAGGAAAACGGATCCTCGAATGACTCCTCCACATCCTTCGGAACCAATCCTTCCCACTCAAACGGCATGTTAACCCAGTCGAATTCCATCTCCGCTGACCGAAAAATACGCCTCGCACATACATTGTCAATACATTGTCAGTACATTTTTTAAAAAAAATCACGGCGCATTTTAGTCGGAAAATAGTATAAATCCGCTGTTTTCATTGCTCAGAGCGGTTTCGGTTGACTCATCCCCTGCTGCGACCCAACCATCCCCACCCCAAGCCAAGCGCTTGGCCTCGTGATGCGCCTGTCTCATTTTTTCACCTACTACCGAAGTTTGGGCGGGGTGCAATCCATCCTCAAGCGGCATCACACCTCGGATGCCAAGCGGGGCCACGAGTCCAATTTCCTGCTCGCCTTTGAGCCGAACGATTTTCATGAATCTGACATCGCTGGGCTTGGCTTCAGCGGCGGCTATTCCATCCGCTCGATGCGAGGCAAGTTCGCAAACCAATCCCGACGCTTCACCGACTCGTTGGCAATTTGTCACAACATGTGGGGTTTGCAGTTCCTTGCGGATCTCATGCCGGCCAAGCGGCGGATCGGTCTCCTGCACTCGGACTGGACCGGGCTGCAGCCTCATCTCAAAACACAGCGAAGTCTGCTCGACGGCGTGTTGTGCGTGAGCAACGCGCTGGTCGAGCGAGTGTCATCCTGCCTGCCGGACTTGGCCAAGGAAAACCGCATCGAGTTGATCCCTTACCCGATCGACAGTCTGGCGGCGATGCCGGTGCATCCCCCCTTGGCCAAGCGCACAGTGGTCATCGGCTGGATCGGGCGGATACAATCGGAGCAAAAACACGTCGAGCGTTTGCCCAGCTTGGCCAAGGCTCTTGGGTCAGCCGGCATCGACTTTCGTCTCGAACTGCTTGGCGACGGTCCGAAGCAAACTTGGCTTGAGCAGCACTTGCCAAACAACCGCACCGTTTTTCACGGCCGCAAGTCGGGCGATGATTACCGGGCGGTATTGAGTGGGTGGGACTTCGTCACGAGCGTCAGCGACTATGAAGGCTTGCCCATCTCGATGCTCGAGGCATTCAGCGCCGGAGTGCTGCCGCTCTGCCCGGCGATCGGCAGTGGCGGCGACGAGTACGCGGCCAAACTCGGCGACGAGTTCGTCTGGAAAGCCTTCGATTTTAGACAGGCGGCGGCCAAACTCAAAACCATTCTGGCCAAGCCCGAGTCAGCGCTTGGCCAAGCGCGAATCGATGCCCGCGCACTCACCCGATACCACTGCGAGGCCGAGTACTTTCGTGTGTTCGATGAGTTCCTGCAGCGCATCGACAACGAACCGCGCGTGTCGGCAGCACGCTTAGCAAAGCGACCGTTTTACTTTTCCGACCAACTGCCGTTTGGTCTAATCACGCGCTTTTGGGCAAGCGGCTGCACCCAACGCAATGACTGACCAATCGAACAAACCCAACGCGGCGGTGGAGCGGGAATTCCTGCACCCCGGAAAACACCGTCCGCACTACCTCGAGCGGGTGAGTATCGTGCAGGCGCTCAGAGAGTTGCGCCACCGCGTGAAGCCGGGTCGACTGCTCGACGTCGGCTGCGGCATGAAGCCGTACGAAAGCCTGCTGGCGCAGCGCGGCAATCGCTATTACGGCACCGACTGGCCGGTGACGATGGAGGGCTCATACGGTGAGTCAACCCGTGCCGATTTCTTTTCAGACAGCATGGTGCTCCCGTTCCGTGAGGGGACTTTCGACACAGTCATCAGCACGCAGGTACTTGAGCACGTGCGGCAACCGGAAATTGTCATCCAGGACATGGCCCGCGTTCTCAAGCCAGACGGCATCCTGATTCTGTCTGCCCCGATGACGTGGCCACTGCATGAGGAGCCTTACGATTATTATCGGTACACGCTCCACGGTCTGCGGCATTTGCTGCAGGAGGCCGACTTTGAAATTCTCGACGAGATTCGTCGCGGCAACAACTGGACAACAATGG
>DASCOW010000187.1:0-8437 GCA_036012205.1 Verrucomicrobiota bacterium | reverse complement strand
AGGTGAAATCATCTTGTAGGCGTTCACCGTAGCGGTCTGGCCGATGCGGTGCGTGCGATCGATCGCCTGCGCCTCGACGGCGGGATTCCACCACGGATCGTAAATAACCACATAACTGGCGCTTGTCAGGTTCAGCCCTGTGCCAGCCGCCCGCAGACTTAGCAAAAAGATCGCCGGCGACTCGTCCTCCTGAAACGCATTCACAATGTCCTGCCGGTTCTTCGTTTCACCAGTCAACATGTAGGTCGGCATCGACCGGTCTTCGCACTGTTTCTCGAGAATTTGAAGCATTCGGACGAACTAGCTAAACACCAGTACTTTGTGCCCCTCCTCAAGCAGCGGCTCGACCAACTCGTAGAGGGTATCCATCTTTCCGGACTCGGTGTCGCTGCCGACCAGGCCCGGGTGGCAGCAGATCTGCCGCAACCGGGTCAGCGCGGCCAGTACATGCATCTTGCTCTTGGCCACACCCTTCTGCTTGACGGCTTTCATGACCTGCTCACGACTGCGTTTCAACTCGGCGAGGTACAGCTTGCGCTGTTCCTCCGGCAACTCGCAGTCAAGCCGCTGTTCGACTCGATCTGGCAGATCCTTGGCAACCTGTTTCTTGACACGACGCAGCAGCAGCGGCCGCAGTTTGGCCGAAAGTTTGCGCCGCGCAATACGAGCGGCACTCTCGTCCTTCTCCGCGCCGCGCAAGTCGTACACCTGACTAAAGTGATCCTGATTACCGAGATAGTTCGGCTGCACGAAATCAACAATGCTCCAGAGGTCGAGCATCCTATTCTCAATTGGTGTACCGGTAAGGGCCAGCTTGTGGTCCGCCTTGAGTTCCTTGACCGACTTAGTCACCTGCGCACCCGGATTTTTAATGAATTGCGCCTCATCGAGGATGATGGCTCGAAAGGCAAACTTGGACAGAGCCTCTAAATCGCGCCGGAGGATGGAATAGTTAGTCACCACGATATCGTGGTCGGGCACTTTCTTTCGAAGGTTGTGCCGCGCCTGGCCGCTCTCCAGCACCAGCACTTTCATGTCGGGAGTAAACCGCTCCGACTCGCGACGCCAATTGTGCAGCACCGAGGCGGGGCAGACGACGAGCGACGGCTTAGTCTTGGCGTTCTTTCTCCTACTTGTCCTGAGCCACGACAGCCAAGTAAGAGTCTGCAACGTTTTACCCAGCCCCATGTCGTCAGCAAGGATTCCCCCGAGTTTAAGATTGGCCAAGTGACAAAGAAAATTGAAGCCGTCGAGCTGGTAAGGACGCATCTGCGCACAGACGCCATCCGGCAATGCCGTGACTTCAATCCCCTCAAACTCATCGAGCCGTCCGCGCAACTGCTCCAACTCCTCCGACGGGACGAACTTGGCCAAACCGTCCTCGTCGAGATGGGCTGCCTGCTCGATTCTGATTTTTTGCTCGAGGGCGGACAAGCCGTCCACTCCCAAGTCCGCCATGGCTTCCTGAGCGTCCTGCACCGCCTTTAGGTCTAGCTGTACCCAACCGGCGTCCGGCAGATTGACAAAGTTGCCGCTGGCCGCGGCAAGCTGCTGAAGATCACGATCCGTGAGCTTCATCCCCTCCTCCTCCCACTCAGCAGAGACGGAGAGCCAATCAATGCCGCTACCGCGGACGATTAACTTGGGCTTGAGCCGCTTAGGCTGCAAGAAGAGGCGCTTGAACTCCTCGTCACCCAGGTATTCCGCGTCCGGCTTGTCTGGCCAAGCGTCGTGCAGGCTCTCGAGAAAATGCGGATTGGCATCACCCACCCAAAGACCTGGTTCCGGGGTAAACCAGTCTAGTCGCTGAAGCCATCCGACAGCCGCCTCGAGCCGATCGTCATCAAGCACCTCCGGTTTGTTGGCCTTTTGGCTACTGGTTTGCTCGTGAATCCATTCGTGACCATTCCACTGCCAGAGACTCTTGTCGGATTCGCTCTTGGCCAAAAGTTTCAGCCGCACCGTGTCGTTGGCCATCTCGAAGACAAACCGGGGCGTTGCCTTGTGGGTCTTACAAAGCTGCGACCAGTTGACGCCGTTGGTGGTAGTGACTTTACGCAGCTTGGTGAGCAAACGATGAGTCAGCTTGGATACCGGGGCCTTTTGCATTTTCGCCCAGTTGCCCAGCACCTCCTGCGGAGGGGGGTTGCGCAAAAGAAAAACCTCGTTGCAGATCAACGCCAGCGAGGGTTCCCCGGCAAAAAACCTTACCTCGGATAGCGCACAGGTCTTCTTGCCCGGCAGTATCACCTCATGTGTAAAAAACAGCTCTGACTTGGACTTGTCCAGATGCGGCTCCATCTCGATGATGCGCCCCAGAAACTCGATCGGCTTCTTCTCCCCCTCAAGATCCATCCGGCCGGATTTCCCCCACTGCACCAACCACTTCAGCAACTCTGCACCATCGAGCGGAATCAATTCCGCCTCGGTGTCATAGTCGTGCCGGATTCCCGAAGACCAGCGTATGAACGACCAGTCATCCGCCGTAAACAATTCCTGCTCATGCGCGGCGCGCATCGTCAGATCAGCCATATCGTCCAGCGTCTTCACCCTGTCGCCGGTGCGGGGACGGATAACATGAATCTCCACCCCAAGTTTGTGCAGTCCCGACAGATCGGCGTCCTCCACCAATCGACCTATCACTCGCAGGGCGGCTCGAGGTGCATCGAGATGCGCTGGCGTCGGGGGGAACATCCACTCCTCAAGTCCCTTGAACAACTGATGATCCTTCTCAGCCTTCTCGACCTGGGCGAAGCGGGTGAAGTTGGCATGCGGCATCAACTCGTTGGGAACTGATCGACCCGACTTCATGAACACCAGCGCCAAGTCCTCCAACCGTTTCTCCCCCTGTGTTTGGGACATGCCCGCCCACCAGTCGTCCTGGCTAAAATCCTTGCGAGCCAAACTGAGATTGTTGAAGTAATCCTCCAGCAACAACCACGAGCGCTGCGAATCTTCACAGGTCGAGAAGATCTCCAGCAGCTTCGCACGCTCAGCAACATCCTCCTTTGACTCGGACAATTGATGACGCAAATCAGCAAAGTCACCGTAGGTACTATCGATAACTTTGTGGTGCGCATCGTACTTGGACGCTTTGGCTGAACTAATTGGTTGCTTCTTTTTCTTGGCTCGAGGCATTGCGAAAGTCAATAAAACAGGCTAGTGATAACGACATAATGCATCCTGTCCCGTCAAACTTAAAAAAATATTTTTCTGTTCCCTTGCCATTTAAAGTTTCTTGACAAGTCTACCCTGCTTTGACTTTTCCGACTGTCTCCCACTATCTTGCCGCCCGATGAATTTGATCCGACACACGGATACCGGCTTCGTCGCCAAGCTGGAAAACCTCACCACCGCCTCCAGCCTGTTTGACGCGAACGTCGAGCAGCGCGCCCTCGGAATAATCCGGCGTGTCGAGCAGCATGGCGACAAGGCTCTGCTTCAACTAACGGAAAAGTTCGACGGAGCAAGGCTGAATACCAGCAAGCTTCGAATCAGCGAAGCCGAACTGCCTGACGCCTGGCGATCCATCGATGCCCGAACCCGCAAGGCCATCCGCCTAGCCAAAACAAACATCACCAACTTTGCGAAACAATCTCTCCGCAAAAACTGGCAGGTTCGCAACGCACAAGGCGGCGTGGTTGGGGAAAAGTTTGATCCGTTCGATCGAGTCGGCGTGTACATCCCTGGCGGCACAGCGCCATTGGCATCAACCACACTGATGACTGTCACGTTGGCCAAGGTCGCCGGTTGCCGCGAAATTGTCGCCTGCACGCCGTGCGGCAGAGACGGCCAGATAAACACCGCCCTCCTCGCCGCGCTTGGCCAAGCCGGAGCCACCGAGGTCTTCCGCGTCGGAGGCGCGCAGGCAATCGCCGCGATGGCGTGCGGCACAAAAACAATTCGCCCGGTACAAAAAATATTCGGCCCCGGCAACGCCTACGTCGTCGCGGCCAAGCGACTGTTGTTTGGCCGTGTGGCCATCGATCTGCTGCCTGGGCCAAGCGAGATGTTCATCCTTGCCGACACATCGGCCAACCCGAAGTTCGCCGCCGCCGACCTGCTCGCCCAAGCCGAGCACGGCTCCGGGCACGAACGGGTTTGGCTCGCCAGCAATTCCAGGAAACTCATCATCGACGTACAACGGGAAATCGAGAGTCAACTCCCCTCCCTGTCACGCCGGAAGCTCATCGAAAATGTGCTCAGGAACAACGGCTGGCTGATCCATCTGAAATCCATTCGCGACGGGATCGCCTTGGCCAACCGCATCGCACCGGAGCACTGCGAATTGATGCTCCGCAAACCCGAGACCGCCGCAAAGGCAATCACAACAGCCGGGGCAATTTTCATTGGCCCGTGGACTCCAACCGTTCTCGGCGACTACATGGCTGGCCCCAGCCACACGTTGCCCACCGGCGGCGCGGGGGCGTCGTTCGCCGGGCTGACCGTAGATCAGTTCCAGCGCCGCACCAGCGTCGTAAAATACAGCAAAAGCGCCCTGGCCAAGTCCATCGAAACAATCCGCACGTTCGCCGCGATGGAGGGCCTAGACGCCCATGGCCGGTCCGCAGAATTGCGGCTTGAGGATTAACCCCAGCCCATGACAGTCAGGCGCACAGGCAATTCCCCGGAGAAACTGATTCGTCCGTTGTTGCGGAAACTCCGCGGCTACGTACCGGGTGAACAGCCCAAAGTCCGCGGGCTCATCAAGCTCAATACCAACGAGAATCCCGCGCCGCCCTCGCCCAAGGTCTTACGCGCCATCCGCTCGGCCACCGACGAACGACTGCGCCTCTATCCGGACCCAACCGCGCAGCCACTGCGCGAGGCCTTGGCCAGATTTCACGGCTGCAGCGCGAAAAACATCATCATTGGCAATGGCTCCGACGAGTTACTTGCGCTGGCCACACGCGCCTTTGTTGAACCACGCCAAGCCGGCAGTACAAGTAGGCGGCAAATCTCGAAACAAACCATCCAGTATTTCACACCGAGCTACTCGCTCTATCCAACCCTCGCCGCCATCCACGGCGCACGACACAATGAAGTGAAGCTGCCCGGGAACTTTGGATTGCCGAACAACGAGGATCTGCGGAAGAGCAACTGGGACTTCAACGCCGCGCTCAGCTACATCACCACACCCAATGCACCCAGCGGCTGCGGCTATTCGACACGCGCCCTGGCCAAGCTCTGCGCTGAACAAAAAGGCGTAACAATACTGGATGAGGCGTACGCCGACTTCGCCGATGAAAATGCGCTGCGCCTAGCCGAGCGGTACCCGCACGCCATCGTGTCGCGCACATTCAGCAAGGCCTACTCGCTGTGCTTTCAGCGCGTGGGCTACTTTGTTGGCCACCCGACGCTGATCGAGGCGCTTGGCCGGATACGGGACAGTTACAACGTGAACGGCATTGGCCAAGTGGCCGCGCTGGCCACGCTCTCGGACATAAGCCGTTACCAGAATCGGTTCAAACAGATTGCGCAACTGCGAAAAGAAACCAGCGAAGCACTGGAGGCGATCGGCTTCGAGGTTCTCCCCAGTCAAGCCAATTTCATTTTCGCAAAGCCGGTTGGGATCAGCGCTGAGGAGTGGTTCCAAAGCTTAAGGCAACGCAATATCCTGACCCGCTGGTTCGATACACCCCGGGTGCGAAACGGGCTTCGCATCACCATCGGCACTGAAAACGAGATGGCAAAGTTCCTGTCCGTAACCGGGTCGATACCACGAACCAACAGAAACGAATGAACGCACTGACAGTCAAGTTACAGGCTTCGCCGCTGCTCGCGCGAGTGCTGCCGTTTGTTGTGTTTCTGGTGCTAACATCGTGCCAGGGTAGCTTCGGCCCGGAATCCCATTTTTGGGTGTACCTGGCCAAGTGTGTCGTCGGGGCGTGGATGATTTGGGTGACATGGCCGCTCGTGTCTGAGATGCGCTGGACGATCAGCTTCGAGGCGCTGTCCGCCGGGGTGCTGGTGTTCCTAATGTGGGTGACGCTCCCGAAATTCTCAAAACCGGACGATACATGGAACCTGCTGAAGCACTATGAATCCTCACCGGCGATGGTATGGGCATTTGCCGGTGTACGCATTGCCGGCTCAACGTTGCTGGTGCCAATGTTGGAAGAGGTGTTCTACCGGTCATTCCTGTACCGCTATATTCTAGCTCCGAACTGGATGTTCACTGCGCACAACTCGTTCCACATTAAGCCGTTTCTGCTCACATCCGTCATTTTCGGCTTTACCCACCAACACTGGATAGCGGGCATCATTTGCGGAATCATCTACCAGTCGCTGGTACTTCGCACGAACCGGATTGGAGATGCCATCACCGCGCACGCCACCACCAACTTCCTGCTTGGAGTCTGGGTGATAACCCAAGGATTCGGCTATGCCGATGAACCGCAGTGGTATTTTTGGTAAACCGTTGAACACTCACTCGCCACCCTCCAACGGCTCTCTTCGCAAGTTGCGATCCGGACGCGACCCCGCGACCAACGCCTACCGACTCGTCCACGGCCAAGCCGATGGCTGGAAGGACTTGTACGTTGACCGCCTCGGTGATTATTTGCTGATGCAGTCACCGCAATCCCTCACGGAATCCCAGACCGCTGCCGCAAAATCGTGGAAGGAAACGCTCAAATCCAAGGGGGTATACTACAAAAAACTGAACCGACAGGTGCAAAAAAGCACAACGAACTCCGCCTCACCCCGGTTGGTCATGGGCCTAGAGGCGCCGGATGAATTTGAAGTCATGGAGAACGGCTTGAAGTTTCGACTCAGCATGACGCAGGGATACTCAACCGGATTGTTTCTCGACATGCGAGAAAACCGGCGGCGCATACTGGACAACAAAATCGAGCCCGAATTCACGATGTTCGACGCCTCCCTCGGATCCGCCACAGTACTGAATGTTTTCTCGTACACCTGCTCGTTCTCGGTCTGCGCAGCACGTGCGGGAGCGACAACCACCAACCTTGATCTTTCACGAAAATACCTCGACTGGGGCCGGGGAAATTTCGAGCTCAACCAAATCAATCCCAAGGATCACGATTTCATTTATGGGGATGCTCTCGGATGGATGAAGCGATTGACCAAACGAGGGGATACTTATGACTTGGTCATACTGGATCCGCCCACCTTCTCGCGCTCGAAGCAGTCCGGAGTGTTCATGGCCAAACGGGATTACGGCAACTTGGCCGGAGTGGCGGCACCGTTGGTTCGCAAGGGAGGATTACTGCTGGCGTGTTGCAACACAGTGAGGTTGAACAACGCGAAGTTCAGAGAAGTCGTACGGGATGGCATGCGCTCCCGACGCAGAAAAATAGTGAAGTCGTTCTCGGCAGCACAGCCCCGGGACTTTCCGGTCACCACCCAAGAGAGTGCCTACCTAAAAACAGCATGGCTGCGACTTGAGTGACTCTCAACGCCAAGACTGGTAGTCGCTCAACAAGTCGTAGTGCGGCCTGTTGTCGTTGTTCCACCGGCGAAGCGCCTTGAAGTTGCGCTCGTGAAGCTGTTTCCGGTCAACCGTCTCAACATGCCCGTCACAGAAAGTGATGTTGTAGCGCCCACCATGCCGCGCCACGGTGGCGTCGATTATCTTGTTGCTTAAAGGATACGCTTTGCGTTGGACAAAATTGCGATAGTTGATGTCCAGATGCGCCATCCCGCTGGCGCCCTCGACACCCTCCTGGCCGTACAACATCTTGATCATCGGCTTGGTCATCCAGATCAAGGTGGCGTCGCCAACAGCGATCATATTTGCAGAGGATCGTACATCCCCGTCAGAAATCCTCGATCCTTCGGAAGGAACCTCATCCAAGTCACCACTGATCAATGTGTGACTGAACGTCCCCCCGAGTCCGAGGCTGCTGTAGCCAAGTTTGACGCCGAAGGCGTTGTAACCGTAGCTGCCCAAAGCAACAGCACCGTCGTTGCCCGGCTGGATCGTGCCCTTGTAGTCGGAACAGGTGAGTGGCGCCTTTTCAGCCCACTCAGCCCCGATGTAAGGCAGAAGACGGTCGTGCCAGTACAACTGGTTTTTACCCTCGGCATCGGTCGGGTCGAAGTTGTAAACGGGATAATGCCCACGATCCCCAACGTAGGAGTTGAGTGCGATGCCGTATTGGCGAAGGTTGTTCTTGCAGGCGATGGAGCGGGCAGCGCTCTTGGCTTGGATGAGGGAAGGGAGCATCAATGCCGCTAAAATGCCAATGATCGCGATCACGACCAGCAACTCAACGAGGGTAAAACCTCGCAACCACCCCTCCCGTCTCCCTGCGGGATATCGCTCCGACCGCTTGGCCAGACGTTGAGTTGCCTGCACTTTCATTCCATCATTCCATCGACACAATCCGGTAAAACCGGCTTTTTTTGGAGGAAATATCGTCTAACGCAAAGTTTCCGGTCGTCTTTTTCAACTCCCTCCAACTGTCTGGCG
>DASCOW010000186.1:0-1776 GCA_036012205.1 Verrucomicrobiota bacterium | reverse complement strand
AGCGTTGGAGGTCATCCACAAGTTGTCCCAGTTCCTCCTCCTGCAATGCATCGTTCGCCTTCACGGCATGACGACAGACAGTCTTGGCGATCACGCCCTCGCCTAGCCGCAGCGCATTCACCCCATCACCGGCCGCCTGCAGCTTATCCACCAACTCGAGGACAAACCTGCGGGGAGTCGGTCGCCTTGACGAACGGCGGCAGCGCATCGAGCAAAAACGTCCGCTCGCCGAACTCGCTCAAGCCCACGCCCAACCGATTGAGCGTCTCCATCGTTCCGCTGAGAAACAGGGCCTCCTTCGGCGGCAACTCCACGGTCTCGGGCAGCAGCAGTTTTTGCGAAGCCGACCGGCCGTTCGACTCCATTCGTCGGATCATTTGCTCGTACAGCACTCGTTCGTGCGCGGCGTGCTGGTCCAGCAGCACCAATCCCCTGTCCGATTCGAGCACCACGTATAGTTTGCCAACCACCCCCACCAAGCGCAGCGGCAAGTCCAGCAACGGCACCGGTGCTCCATCTCCACTCGGCTGATCAGTCAACGGCCTGCTCTCCGGTTGGCTGGATGCCGGCAAGACTCCCGGCATCAACTCGCCTGCCTTCCCATGGCCAAGCGCAGACAGGGAGGCGTCATCTCCCAGTTCGCGCTGGGCCACGATGGGCTCCGGCTTGACCGGGTTGGTGCTGGAGGCGATTGAGACATCGATCGCCTCATCCGACTGGCCAAGCGCGGCGTCTATCCTTTCTGGCTTGTGAAATGCCAACAACGTCTCCTGAACAGCCTGCGTGAGCAAACGCCGCACATCCCGCTCGTGATGAAACTTTACCTCGCGTTTGGCCGGGTGGATGTTGACATCCACCTCCGCCGGAGTGATTTCGATAAACAGGCAGCAGACCGGGAACTGCCCCTTCATCAGCGCGGTGTGGTAGCCCTCGATGAGGGCACGGTTCAGGCTACGATTTTCAATGGGACGCCGATTAACGAACAGGTGCTGGTTGGCGCGGGTCGAGCGCGACACACCCGGCGCGCCAATCAAACCCCAAGTGCGCACCGTCGTTTCTCCGTCCCACTGCATACCAATTTCCGGGTCGTCCGGGATTGTCTTGGCCACACGGTACGCACCGCTGGAATCAACGTCCAACAGGCTAATGCCCTCGCCGTGCAGGGCCGCCATCCGTTCTCGCACGGCCGAAAGCTGGGATTCGGGTATGTCATCCACCCGGCACGGCGGCAACTCCCACACCTTGCGCTGGTCGTTGTCGAACACAAACCCCACCGCCGGGTTGGCCAGTGACACCAACATCAGGAAATGCTGGATGTGGCTGCGCTCAGTCTCCGGTGTGCGCAGGAACTTGCGCCGCGCCGGCAGGTTGTAAAACAGCGAGCGCACTTCGATCGTCGTGCCGCCGGCGTGGCCGGCCGATTCCACCGCGCGAATCTTTCCGGCGTGAATGTCGATGCGCGTCCCCTCGCCCGTATCGTTGCCGCTTGCGAGCGTGGTGAGTGCCATGCGGCTCACGCTGGCAATGCTGGGGAGCGCCTCCCCGCGAAAGCCCATCGTGGTGATCGAAGCCAGATCCTCCGCCGCTTGAATCTTGCTGGTCGCGTGCCGCTCAAGGCAAAGCAGCGCATCGTCACGGTTCATGCCGAAACCGTTGTCGGCGACTCGGATGAGGCTCCGGCCGCCAGCCTGGATATCAACGCTGATGCGTGTGGGCCGAGCGTCGAGAGCGTTCTCGACCAGTTCCTTCACCACGCTGGCCGGGCGCTCCACCACC